>DASPZT010000269.1:0-28219 GCA_035636135.1 Candidatus Limnocylindria bacterium
AGGTAACGCAGCACCGCGTCCCCCGCCAGGTGGCCGATGGTGTCGTTGATCTCCTTGAAATGATCGAGGTCGCAAAGCACCAGGGCCAGCCGCTCGCGTGACCGGCGAGCCCTCTGCAGCTCGCGCTCCAGCCGCGCCTCAAAGCCGCGGTGGTTGGCCACGCCGGTCAGCCCGTCCGTCATGGCCAGGTGACGGGTCTCTTCGAAGAGGAAGGCGTTCTCGATGGCAATGACCGCCTGGTTGGCCAGCGTCTGGAGGACGCGCAACTCGCTCTGCTCCAGGGTGCGCGGCACCCGCATATGGATCGCCAGGGTCCCGACGACGGCCCCGCCCAGGGTCATCGAGACCCCCACCGCCCGCTGCAGGCCCACCTTTTCCAACAGCCGCTGCGGCAGGCGAGGTTCATTGGCCAGGTCGAGCTCGACCAGCGACGCCGAACCGGCCATCCGGCGCGACAGGGCGCCCGCGCTGACCCGCACCGCATGCATTTCGCTGCGCGAGGCCGGGCCGACGGCCACGTCGGCGAACCGGTCTCGCCACTCGGGTTTGGTCAGGTGGATGGAGGCGTAGGGCACCTCGAGGATCTCCATGGTGGCCCGGGCCACGGCCCGCAGCAGGTTGTCCGCGCCAACCGTCACCGTGGTGAGCGCCTGGGAGATCTTCTCCAGGGCGATGATCGCCTGGTCGAGCCGGCGGGCCTGTACCTCGGTCTTGCGCTGCAGGTCGATGTTCTCGACCATGAGGGCCACCTCGGTGGCGATGGTTTGCAGCACCTCAACGTCCTGCTGGGGCGGCACGTACCCGGCCGGCGCCCCCAGCAGCAGGTAGCCGGCCGTCTCGGCGCCACCGGAGAGGGGCACCACCAGGGCGCGGTCGACTCCGGCCGCCTGACCGAAGAGCCGCATGGCAGGTCGGCCGTCCAGTGAGGGGTCCTCGACGGTCTCGATGTCGGTCTCACGTTCCAGATCGAACCCTTCCGCCAGGTCGACCTGCTCGAAGCGGTGCAGCAGGTCGGCCGAGTCTGCCCCAAAACCCACCAAGGCGCGGGGCTCAACCCGCTGAGTCTCCCCGTTGCGGGACAGGAGGAGTGCGGTTTCGATCCCCAGCGCCTTGAGGCTGACCCCGAGAATGGCCTCGGCCATCTCTGCGGGTTCCCCCCGGCGTCCCAATCCCACGCGGGTCTGATGCAGGGCAGCCAGGCGGCCCATCTGCTCGTGCAGGTCGCGGGTCCGCTCCTGCAGGTCCTCGGTCATGGCATTGAAGGCGTCGGCCAGATGTCCCAGCTCATCCCGCCGGCGGACCTGAAGACGGCGGCCGAGCTCGCCGCGGGCCACGGCCGCGGTGCCGGCCACCAGGTCGTCGATGGGGCGCGTGATCCGCAGTGCCAGGATGTACCCGATGATGAGCAGGAGCAGCACCATGGCGGTGAAGAGGATGGTCATCTGCAGGGCTGATCGGACGCCCGCGTCCACCACGGTCTGGCGTGAGAGGGCGACAGCCAGGAAGCCCACCGGGCGCTGGCGCAGGTAGAACAACGAGAACTGGAACTCATAGGGGTGCTGGCCCACATCGAGGGTCCGGCGAGCGGCCCGGCCGGGCGACGCCAGGCCCAGGTAGGAGCGGGTGCGCTCGTCCAGCACGTCTCTGCCCACGCCGGGGAGCGTGGACCCGAGCAGCTGCCCGTTTTGATCGAGCAGCACCACGTCGGCCATGGCTTTGCTCCGCATCTCGGCCAGCACCGAGGACAGGGGGGTCTCCAGCAAGATGCCACCCACCACCTGGTCGTGGCTGAGGACCGGTCCGGCGGCCGCCAGGGTCGAGGGTGGGCTGCCCGTGTACCCCACCCACTTGTCGCCCAGGGCGTCGTAGTTCCCATGCAGCACCTGGGCGATCAGCGGCTCTGCGGACAGGTCGGTGCCGCCCTGGAAGGTGAGGCCACCCGGGTTGGCCGGGTTCGGTTGCTCGATCTCGAGCAGCGTGCGGCCCTGGACATCGAAGATCTTCACGCTTCCCAGCCGGTTGTTGACCTCGATTGGCACGACCAGCTGTTTCAGGGCGGCCTGATCAGCCCGGAGGATCGCCGCGTCGACCCCCTCCGTGTTGGCGACCAGCCGGATAGCGGCCACCTGGCGGGCCTGAAGGTTGGCCGCGCCATCCAGGGCCGCGTCCTGCGCTTGGACCAGCTGGCCGGCGATCCGTTGCTCCAGCGAACTGGCCACCAGGCTGGTGGTGAGATAGGTGCCGACGATTCCCAGGATCACCATCAATAGTAGGAAGGGGGCAATGATCTGGGTCCGGATACGAAGGGAGGGCAAGCCAGGCAGCCGGCTGATCAGCTGGGTCAGCCTCACCGCCCTCACCGTTTGCAGTTTCCAGTCCCGGCGCCGGCGCCGCCACCCCGGTTGCACGGGGTCGGCGAGGGAGTTGGAGCGGGCGTTGGGGCAGGCGTGGGGCTGGCCGTGGGGCTGGCCGTCGCGATTGGCGTGGGGCTCGGCGCGGCGCTCGGGTACGGCACTGGCTTCCCGACAGCCACCGGTCTCCCCGGACCAGCCGCGCTGGGGACGGCGTTGGGCGCGGTCATGGCCAGGATCGGAGGAATAACGAGACTCGCCTCGGAGCCTGTTGAGCCGTCGAGACGATCCTGTAACGCCTCGGCAACGATGGTCGAGCGCAGCGGTCGAGTCTTCAGACCGGGATCGAGTCCGAAGTCGGCGCCCAGCTGGGGCAGCCGGACCCAGGCCAGTCCGTCCGCGGGACGGAGAGCGGCCAGCGCCACCACCCCAAACAGCAGGGCGATGCCGGCCGCTACCGTCAGGTAGCCGGCCAGCGCGCGGCGAGGATTGGAGGTGGCACCCATGGGTCGGCCCCTTTGGCCACGCCGATGCTAGGCGCACGCCGTTACGGAATGCCTAAAGTCGCCACGTCCGTGCCAGTCTTCAGCGGCTAACTGGCAGCCAGGTTTCCTTCCCGGGCAACGGTGTGCACGTCCTTGACCGTTTCCAGCCGCTCCATCAGCCGGCTCAGTTGCGTGAGGCTATTGATCTCCACGGTGGTCGAGATCACCGCCGTCTTATCGTCGTAAACCTGGACCTCGGCTCCGGTGAGGTTGATCTTGTTTTCGGCGATGACCGTGGCGATGTCGCGCAGCAAGCCGGTGCGGTCCCAGGCCTCGATCTTGATGCCAACCTGGTAGAGCTGCCGGCCGCCGGTATCCCACTCCACATCAACTAGCCGCTCCCGGCTCTGGGCATTGACGATGTTCGGACAGGTTGCCCGGTGCACACTGATGCCCTTGCCGCGGGTGATGTACCCGGCGATGGCGTCGCCCGGAACCGGCTTGCAGCAGCGGGCGATCTGGGAGAGGACACCGCTCTCGCCCTTGACCCGCACCTCCCCGGTCGGCTTGAACTGGGGGACGAAGGGGATGAGCGGGAACTCCCCGGTGCTATCCGGCTGGTCGCCGGCCGCCGCCTTCACCAGCACGGCGTACGGGCTGACGTCACCGTAGCCGATGGCCGCGTAGAAGTCGGTCAGGTCGTTGAATCGGAATTCCTTCGCCAGCTCTAGCAGTTGCGCTTCGCTCAAGGAGGCAATCGGTCGCTGCTGCATCCGGCGGAACTCCTTGTCCAGCAACTCCTTGCCTTTGGTGATGTTCTCTTCGCGCCGCTCCTTCTTGAACCACGCCCGGATCTTCTGCGCCGCGCCGGCGGTCTTGACGAAGCTCAGCCAATCGCGGCTCGGGCCGTGGGGGCCGCGGGAGGTGACGATCTCCACGATGTCGCCGTTTTCCAGGGCGTGGTCCAGCGGAACCATGCGGTTGTTGACCTTGGCGCCGATGCAGCGGTGGCCCACCTCGGTGTGAATGCGGTAGGCAAAATCGACGGTGGTGGCGCCCGATGGCAGGGCCAGGACGTCGCCCTTCGGTGTAAAGACGAACACTTCGTCCTGGAAGACATCGACCTTGACCGCGTCCACGAACTTCTCGGCGTCCAGGACCTCCTTCTGCCAGTCCATCAGCTGGCGCAGCCAGGCGAACCGCTGGTCCAGCTTGCGCTCGTCCTTCCCGGCCCCTTCCTTGTACGTCCAGTGGGCGGCCACGCCCCACTCGGCCGTCCGGTGCATCTCGTGGGTCCGGATCTGGATCTCCATCGGCTCCCCGGTGTGGCTGACCACGGTCGTGTGCAGCGACTGGTACCCATTGGACTTGGGCATGGCGATGTAGTCCTTGAACCGGCCGGGGATGGGCTTCCAGAGCGAGTGGATGACCCCCAGGGCGCCGTAGCAATCTTTGATCGAGTCCGTCAGCACCCGGATGGCGGAGAGGTCATAGATCTCGTCGAAGTCTTTGCCCAGGGCCAGCTTGTTGGCGATGCTGTAGACGTGCTTCGGCCGGCCGGTGGTCTCGGCCTTGATCCCGACCGCGGTCAGCTCGCGCTGCAGGATCTCGGTGACGTCGTTGACGTAGGCCTCGCGTTCCTTTCGCTTGCGCGCGATCTTCTTGACGATGTCCTGGTAGTTGTCGGGGTGGAGCTCGGCGAAGGAGAGGTCTTCCAGCTCCCACTTGATGCCCCACATGCCCAACCGGTGGGCCAGCGGGGCGTAGATGTCGAGCGTCTCCTGCGCCATGGCCTTGCGGCGCTCCTGGGGCAGGAAGTTCACGGTGCGCATGTTGTGCAGCCGGTCGGCCAGCTTGGTCAGCACCACCCGGATGTCTTCGGCCATGGCCACCAGCATCTTGCGGACGTTCTCGGCCTGCGCTTGCTCCTGGCTGTGGAACGAGATCCGCTCCAGCTTGGTGACGCCCGCCACCAGCTTGCCCACGGTGGGGCCGAAGCTCTGCTCCAGGTCCTGCACCGTCAGGTGGGTGTCCTCCACGGTGTCGTGCAGGATGGCCGCGGCCAACGTGTCGCGGTCCATCTGCAGGTCGGCCAGGATGGCGGCCACCGCTAGGGGGTGTTCGATGAACTTTTCGCCCGAGAGCCGGTTCTGGTCGTGGTGGGCGCTGGCGGCCGTCTCATAGGCACGCGAGAGGACCTCCAGATCCTGCGGCGGCAGGTATCCCACCTTGGCGACCAGGTCGGCGAATTGCATGGGCTTCGGTCCTCTTGAGTGTTTGTACCCAAATTATGGAGACGCGCCGGGCCGGCTGCCGCCACGCACCAGGCCGACGCCGGCTAATAGGCCTTCGCCCAGATGACGTCGCTGACGGCGGGCGTGCCACAGACGGCGCAGGCTCCGGCCGGCTTGGCGGCGTTCTTGGGGATGACGCGCGTGGTGGCGCCGCCGGTCCGTTCCTGCACCAGCTTCTCGTCCTCGGCGCGGCCGCACCAGGGCGTGATCACGAACCCGATCTGATGCTCGAAGAAATCGACCATGGCGGCCAGCGAGTCGAGGCGCACGGTGTGCTCGGTCCGGAACTGCAGCGCTCGCGCATACATGGCTTGCTGGATCTCGCTCAGCGCCTCCGGCAGCCGGCTCTTTAGCATGGGCAGCGGCACGGACTCCTTCTTGCTCCGGTCGAGGCGGCGGACCAGGAGGACCTCCCCCTTGGCCAGGTCGCGAGGCCCCACCTCGATGCGCAGGGGGACGCCCTTGAGCTCCCATTCGTTGAACTTGAAGCCGGGCCGCTCATCCCGCCAGTCGACCTTGATGCGGACGCCGCCGGCGGGATGCAGCGCCGGACCCAGTGCTTCCTGGATCTGAGACTTTTCGTCCTCAGTCCGAAAAATCGGGACGACCACCACCTGGATGGGCGCGATGCGCGGCGGGAGCTGCAGCCCGAAATCGTCGCCATGGGCCATCACCACGGCCCCCACCATCCGGGTGGACATGCCCCAGCTGGTGGAGTGGGGATGCTCCCGCTGGTTGGACCGGTCGGTGAAGGTCAGGTCGTACGCCCGCGTGAAATTCTGCCCGAAGTAGTGCGAGGTGCCGGCCTGGAGTGCCTTGCCATCCTTCATCATGGCTTCCACCGCGGTGGAGTACTGGGCCCCGGCGAACTTTTCGGTTTCGGACTTCCGGCCCAGGAAGACCGGCATGGCGCACCAGTCCTCACAGATCTGGCGGTAGCACTCCAGCATCCGGTCAACCTCTTCCTCGGCCTCCGCGGCCGTCTCGTGGAAGGTATGCCCCTCCTGCCATAGAAACTCGCGCGTGCGCAGGAAGAACCGGGTGCGCAGCTCCCAGCGGAAGACGTTGTTCCACTGGTTGGTGAGCACTGGCAGGTCGCGGTACGACTGGATGTAATTTCGCAGGACGCTGGCGATCATGGTCTCGGAGGTCGGCCGCAGGACGAGCGGTTCCTCGAGTTCCTTGCCACCGCCATGGGTCACCAGCTGAAACTCGGGCGCAAAGCCCGCCACATGCTCCTTCTCTTTCTGCAGGAAGCTCAGCGGAATCAGGGCGGGAAAGTACCAGTTCTCGTGGCCGGTTTGCTTGATCAGCGCGTCCAGCGGGTCACGGATGTTTTCCCAGAGGGAATACCCATACGGGCGGATGACCATGGACCCTGCGACGGGTGAGTTATCCGCCAGCTCGGCCTTGCGGACCACGTCGTTGTACCAGCCCGGGAAGTCCTGAGACTGTTTGCGGATGTCCTTGACGAACCCGTCGTCACTGCCGGCTGGCATGTGGCTGACGATTATACGGGCAGTAGGCCATTCGGCCGGCCTGGCTGCGCCATTCAGCCGGCCGATCTGGGCAGGACGAAACTCGCGGCGCAACCCGTCATCGAGATGATCGTGTCGGACAGCGTGTACCTACCGATCCGCGCCAAGATCATCGTCCCCTTCTTCGTGGTCCTGCTGCTGGTGGGCGTCCTGGGAACCTGGCTGGCGACGGCCCGGCTGTCGGTCGCCGCCGCCGCCGAGTTCGATGCCGGCCTGCTGCGCGCCAGCCTGCTGGCCAACGATCGGCTGGAGGTCCTCGAAACCGACCGGCTGGCTCAGCTGCGGGCGGCCACCGACACCCTGGGCGTTCCGGAAGCGGTTTCCGGCGGCGATCGCGGGACCCTGGCCCGGCTGCTCACGCCGCTGGCCGGCAACACCACACCGGCCAATCTGGAGCTTCGCGTCCTGGACAGGGGTGGACACCAGCTGCTCGGGGTCGGTGGCAGCCCCGCGGGGCCCGTCACCCTGCCAAACATCGACTCCCAGCTGTCTCCGCTTCCCCCGGTCCAGGATGCTCTGGCGGGACGAACCGATGGGATGGGCGAGCGCAACGTCTTTCTGGACGCCGGGCTGCCCCAGCCCGAGCTCTACTGGATCGGACCGGTCTGGAACAGCCGGGTCCAGGCGGTGGGCGCCATCCTGATCGGCGAGTCCGTGGCTGACGTCGCCCATAGCATCCCCGGGTCCTCGTTCTACGACGGCCACGGCAGCCTCTTGAGCTCAACCCTGCCGGCCGCCCGCTTCCTCAATCAAGCCGTCCGCCAGCAGGTCACCGCCGGCCAGGCGATCCGGGTCATGGAGGTCCGTGAGGGTCACCAGGTCGGCACCCTCTTCAGTGACTGGACGCTGCGCGGGCACCCGCTGGGCTACCTGGGAACGTCCCTGAATGCCGACGGCCTGACCGCCCTGCTGGCGCAGCTGCGCGTGCTGCTGACGGCCATCTTCGCCGCGGCCGGGCTGCTGACGCTGCTGGCGGGCGCGCTGGTGGCGTGGTGGATCACCCGGCCGGTGGAGGAGCTGGCCACGGCCACCCGAGTGATTGCCGCCGGGGACCTCGGCTACCGAGCCCGGGTGCGCTCCCGGGACGAGATCGGCTCGCTCGCCCAGTCGTTCAACCATATGGCCGCCAGCCTGGCCGACAAGACGGGGCAGCTGGAGGAGATCTACTTCAGCAGCATGGAAGCCCTGGCCCGGGCCATCGACGCCCGGGATGCCTATACCTTCGGCCATTCCGAACGCGTGGCTGCTATCAGCGCGGAGATCGCGGCGGCCCTGGGCCTGGATCCCGGGGCGCGCCTGGCGCTGCGGCGGTCGGCCCTGCTGCATGACGTCGGCAAGATCGGCATTGCCGACCGCGTGCTGCACAAGCCCACCCAGCTCAATGACGAAGAGGTGGGCACCATGCAGGAGCACCCCCGCATCGGGTACGAGATGCTGAAAGGCCTGCGGTTCCTCCAGCCCAGCCTGCCTGGTGTGCTGCATCATCACGAGCGCTGGGATGGCGCGGGCTATCCGGACGGCATCGCCGGCTCGGGCATCCCGCTGCTGGTCCGCATCCTGACCGTGGCCGACGTCTTTGATGCCCTGACGTCGGAGCGACCGTACCGGCGGGCGCTGAGCCCGGAAGCCGCCACCCGGGCGATCATCGTCGAGTCCGGGGTGCGCTATGACCCCGACGTCGTGACCGCATTCGTGGCCCGTCGCCAGGCGATCGCCGCCATCGTCGAACACGCGGAGATCAAGGCATCATGAGGCGGGCTACCCACTGGGCCGTTCCGCTGGCTGCCGCCCTGTGCCTGGGCCTGGCTTTCTGGCTGGCGGCTCTGCGCGGATCGGCCCCTCCGACGACCCTGGCGCTGCCAGTCAACGTCCACGTACTGACCGCGCCCGGCTACAGCGGCCACGGCAGCGGCCAGCTGGCGCCGCTGTCGGCGCGGGTCATCGCCGATGCCCGGCACGACACCGCTCCGGCGACGGCCAGCCCCGGGCCCAGCGCGACGAGCGGCACCCCGGTCGTCCCGACGCCTACTGCGTCGGCGAGCCCGAACAGCCCCGGCGTCCCGGGACCGTCCCCCACGGCTAACCCGCTCCCGACGCCGACAGGCATATCTGTGCCGCCCACGCCGACCCCGCTCCCCCTACCCACGCCGACCTCACTGCCGCTCCCCACCCCGACCGTATCCCTGCCACCGACACCAAAGCTGTAGCTGGCTTTCGGGCGAGCACCCGAGAGGGCCTAGGACGCCAGCTTTTGCTCGTCTTCCCGGGCGATGGCATCCAGCTCGCGCAGCAGGGCCGGCACCAGTTCCTTTTCCGGGAAGGTGCCCACGATCTTCCCGTGCTTGAACAGGATGCCCTTGCCCTTCCCCCCGGCGATGCCGATGTCCGCGTGCTGGCCTTCACCAGGGCCGTTGACCACGCAGCCCATCACCGAGACGTTGATCGGCCGCTTGATCTTCTTCAGCGCCTTTTCTACCTCGGCCACCATGGGCAGCATGTCGATCTCCAGGCGGCCGCACATGGGACAGGCGATCAGGTTCGGGCCGGTCGGTTTCTCGGAGAGGGCGTTCACGATGCCGTAGCCGACCTCGACCTCCTGCACGGAATCGCCAGCCAGCGACACCCGGATGGTGTCACCGATCCCTTCCTCCAGCAGGACGCCGATGCCGACCGCACTCTTCACCGAGCCCGTTCCGGGCGGGCCGGCCTCGGTTACGCCCAGGTGCAGCGGGTAGTAGATCTTGCCGGCGATGGCCCGGTTGGCCGCGATCATGGTGGGCGGGTCGGACGCCTTCATGGAGACCTTGATCTGGTTGAAGTCGAGGGACTCCAGGATGCGGATGTGGCCGAGGGCCGCGCTGACCATGGCCTCCACCACCTCCTCCAGCGGCGGCCGCCTCCCCTCCCCCTCTTTCGGCCGGCCGGGGAGGGAGCCGGAGTTGACGCCGATCCGAATGGGGATGTCCCGCTCCTTGGCCATGGCCGTGATCTCCTTGACCTTGTCGGGATCGCGGATATTCCCGGGGTTCAGGCGCAGCCCGTCCACGCCGGCTTTCATGGCCAGCAGGGCCAGCGGGTAGTCGTAGTGAATGTCGGCGATGATGGGCAGGGGCGACTTGCGCTTGATCTCGATCATGGCCTCGGCCGCTTCCCTGGTGGGCACCGCCACCCGCACGATCCGGCAGTCGACGTCCTTCAACCGGGCGATCTCCTCCAGCGTTGCAGCGGCGTCGCGGGTGTCCGCCTTGGTCATGGACTGCACCACGATGGGCGCGGCGCCCCCCACGATGACGTCACCGACCCGCACCGGCTGACACTTACGTCTGGGTCTCAAGCCATCACCTAAACACGTCGTTGAAGGTTACCAGCGCGATGAACCCGAACAGGATGGCCAGCCCGACATAATGCACCATCTGTTCGCGCATCGGATCGACCGGCCGGCCCCGGATGCCCTCCAGGAGTAAGAACACCAGCCGGCCGCCATCCAGCGCCGGGAAGGGCAGAATGTTGATCAGCCCCAGGCTCAGGCTCAGGAACCCAATCCAGAAAGTGAGCGGCACCGGTCCGCCGCGAGCCTCATCGGCGGTGGTTTTCATGATGCCGACCGGACCGCGGATGCCGTTCTGGCCGAAGAAGCCACCCAGCGACTTATCCGTCGCCAGCCGGTAGAAGCCCTGGAAGGTGCCGACCACCAGGCCGGCGGTATCCGTGACCGATTGGGAGACCGCGGCCGGCGGCGACAGTTGTTTGACGCCCGGGCTGGTACGCACGCCCAGGATGTATCCCGGGTCCCGCTTCACCGGCGTGATGGTGAAGGCCAGCAGCTGTCCGTTCCGCCTCACCTGCAGCTGCACCGGCTCGCCAGCCTGGCCGGCGGCACTGACCATGGCGCGCAGGTCGCTTTGCTGCTGCACCCGGTGGCCATTCACGGCCACGATGACATCGCCCGCCTGGACGCCGGCCGCCTGGGCGGGCGTGCCGCTGTCGACGCTGACCACCTGGACCGGCGATCCGACGGCGTAGACGGCCGCGAACAGGACCACCGGCAGCACCAGGTTCAGGACCGGCCCCGCCACGATCACCAGCAGCCGCTGCCAGAGCGGGTGGGCGTTGAACCCGCGGGGCCCGGCCTGCTCTGAGGGATCCATGCCGGCCAGCTTCACGAAGCCGCCCAGGGGCAGGGCGCGGACGGCATAAGTGGTCTCGCCGCGGGTGACCCCAAAGAGCCGGGGGCCGAAGCCGACGCTGAACTGGTCGACCCTGATGCCCACCGCCTTGGCCGTCAGGAAGTGGCCGGCCTCGTGCACCACCACGATCAGGCTGAATACGAGGACGACGACCACGACGAGCAGGACTGGGTTCATGCTGGGAGCCTCCGTTCCAGTATGTCGGAATCGGCCCCGCTGACCTTTCGAACGAACTGCCGGGCGCGCCGGTCCGCCCCCATGATGGCCTCCAGGTCCTCGGCCACCGACCGAGGCTCCCGCGCCACCGCCTCCTGGACGGTTGCGACGATCTGGGTGAACCCCAGCCGACCCCGGAGGAAGGCCGCCACCGCCTCTTCGTTGGCGGCGTTGAGGACGGCGGTGGCCACGCTGCCCTGCTGGGCAGCCGTCCGGGCCAGGGCCAGCGCCGGGAATCGCTGCGGATCAACGGGCTCAAAGGTGAGCGCCTTGATCGCCGTCAGATCGGGCGGGGGGACGATGTCGGGGATCCGATCGGGATAGGCCAGGGCCACGGCGATCGGCAGACGCATGTCGGGCACCCCGAGCTGGGCCTTCACGCTCCCGTCGACGAACTCCACCATCGAGTGCACCACCGCCTCGGGGTGGATGACCACGTCGATGGCCGGGTACGCGACATCGAAGAGGTAGTGCGCCTCGATCATCTCCAGCCCCTTGTTCATCATGGTCGCGCTGTCGATGGTGATCTTGGGGCCCATCTTCCAGCGCGGATGTTGCAACGCCTCGTCGACGGTCGCCGCCGACAGGGTCTCCAGGGGACGGCGCAAGAAGGGGCCGCCGGACCCGGTCAGGATCAGCCGGCGCACGGACGCTTGCTGCTCGCCCCACAGGCACTGCCAAATGGCGGAGTGCTCACTGTCGATGGGCAATAGCCGGGAGTGATGGCGCTGCATCCGCTGGCGGACCAGGTCCCCCGCCATGACCAGCACTTCCTTGGTCGCCAGGGCGACGTCCTTGCCCGCCTCCAGGGCGGCCAGGGTCGGCCGCAGGGCGGCGCTGCCGGCGATGGCGACCACCACCAGGTCCACCTCCGGATCCCGGACGAGGTCATCGATGGCCGCCGCGGCGGCCTCCGGGTCACCCTCGCCGGGCGTGGCCAGCCGGGTCTGCGCGCTGGGATGCGCCGCCGCCAGGTCGTGCAGGGCCGCCCCGTCGGTTCCGGCCACCATGGCGTGCAGGGCGAACCGCTCGGGGTAGCGCTGGACGATCTCGCAAACCTGCCGGCCGATGGAGCCGGTGGCTCCCAGCAGCGCCAGGCGCTTGGGGCGCGTCATCCCAGGTGAAAGGCGCGCAGATAGTAGTAGACCACCACACCAACCAGCAGCACCGAATCGATCCGGTCCAGGATGCCGCCGTGGCCGGGGATCAGGTGGCTGGCGTCCTTCACGCCGGCCGCCCGCTTGAGCTGCGATTCGACCAGGTCCCCGACCTGGGCCACGATCCCAATCAGCAGCCCCAGGACCACGTTGTGTGGGAACCAGATATTGACCAGCGGTGAGAACAGCCCGAAGAGGAGCATGCTGGCGATCACCTCGGCGACCGCGCCCTCCACAGTCTTCTTGGGGCTGATCCGGGGGAAGAATGGGTGCCGGCCAAGCCGGGTCCCGGCCAGCAGGGCGGCCGTGTCTCCCACGAAGACCGCCCCCAGGGTGAAGATCACAGTGCCGAAGCCCAGGTGGTTGGGGTCGGGCTGGTGGAGGAAGTAGAGCGCCAGGTAGTAGCTCAGGAGGAATCCCAGGTAGAGGCTGCCTCCGATCGCCAGGGCCCAGCGGAAAAAACTCTGACTCCAGTCGCGCAGGAAGACCATGGCTCCCAGCCCGATGACGGTGGCGGCGGCCAGTAAGAGCGCCAGGTCGACCGGCGCCGGCCAGCGGTCGCGCAGCAAGAGTGCGTAACTGAGCGGGAAGAGCAGCCACCAGGGCGCCGGCGCCTGGAGCGCCTGGGTCAGCTGCCGATACTCGAAGAGGGCCGCACCCAGGAGCACCGCGGTCGCTGCGTAGGCCCAGACCGAGCCGGCAATCAGAGCTGCCAGCACCGCGGCCAGCAGCAGGGCCGCGCTGCCGATCCGGGGGAGCAGGCTGGCCCGGCCGGCAGGCGACGGTCGGTCAGCCGTTGACCTGGCGGGCTCGATGGGACACCTCCTCCTCCGGGCGAGCGCCAAATCGGCGGACCCGGCTCTGGTACGCCACCAGAGCCTGTTCCAGGTCAGCCTCGCCAAAGTCCGGCCACAGGGTGGGTGTGCTGTAGAACTCCGCGTAGGCACTCTGCCAGAGCAGGAAGTTGCTCAGCCGCATCTCGCCCGCGGTTCGGATGATCAGGTCGGGATCGGGGAGGCCCTGCGTGTAGAGGAAGTCCGACACCGCGGCTTCATCCAGGGTGCGCAGGTCGGCGCCGGCGCGGGCCATGGCCCGGATGGCATCCACGATCTCCGAGCGGCCACCGTAGTTGACCGCGATGTTGAGCACCGCGTGCGCGTTGTCCCGGGTCTTTAGGTTGGCATCGCGCATCAGCTGCTGGAGCGACGGCGAGAGCTCCTCAATCCTGCCCGAGAAGCGGAGTTCGATCCCGCGCTCGGCCAGCTCGGCCACCTCCCTGGGGATCGTCTCCTCGAAGAGCTGCATCAGGAACGCCACTTCGTCTGACGGCCGGGCCCAGTTCTCGGTGGAGAAGCCGTACACGGTGAGCACGCGCACCCCGGCCGTCTCGCAGGCCTCCGCCACCCGCCGGATCGATTCTACCCCCGCCCGGTGCCCCGCCTCTCGGGGCAACAGCCGCTGGCGAGCCCAGCGATTGTTGCCGTCCATGATGATGCCGATGTGAACCGGGGGAGTCATGGATACCGGTGCCGCTCAGACCTCCATGATTTCGGCTTCTTTGCGGGCCGCCGCTTCATCGACCTTCGCAATGTACCGATCGGCCACCTTCTGCAGCCGTTCGCTGGCGCGCTTGGCGTCGTCGGCCGACACCTGCTTGGCTTTCTCGGCACCCTTGATCTTCTCCATCTGGTCGCGGCGGATGTTGCGGACCGCCACGTGCGCACTCTCGGCGTAGCGCTTGACCAGGCGCACGTATTCCCGGCGCCGCTCCTCGTTGAGCGGCGGAATCGGCACCCGGATCACCTGGCCGTCATTGGCCGGGTTGAGGCCGAGCTCCGATTTCTGCAGCGCCTTCTCCACCGCCGTGATGACCGTCCGGTCCCACGGCTGGATCACGATCAGGCGCGGCTCGGGGGCGGTAATGCTGGCCAGCTGGTTGAGGGGGGTGGGGTTCCCGTAGTACTCGACCGGGATGCGGTCGATCAGCCCCGGACTGGCCCGGCCGGTGCGGATGGTCAGGATCTCCTTGCCCAGCGCGTCGAGACTCTTCTGCATCTTGGTCTCCGCCTCGCGCAGGTTGTCTTCGATCATCGCAACGGCCCGACCCAGGTGCCGATCTTCTGGTCGCCCTGGATCACCCGCTCGATGTTCCCCGGCTCAAGCAGATTGAAGACCACGATGGGGAGGTTGTTCTCTTTGCAAAGCGTGATGGCCGTATGGTCCATCACCCGCAGCTCCTTGTTAATCACGTCGAGATACTCCAGGTGGGAAAAGCGTTTGGCCGTGGGGTCCTTCAGCGGATCCGCGCTGTAGATGCCGTCCACCATGGTCGCCTTCAGGACCACCTGGGCGCCGATCTCGACCGCCCGCAGGGCCGCCGTCGTATCGGTCGAAAAGTAGGGATTGCCCGTGCCGCCGGCCAGGATGACGACTCGGCCTTTCTCCAGATGGCGCACGGCCCGGCGCCAGATATAGGGCTCGGCCACCTGGTCCATCCGGATCGCCGACTGCACCCGCGTGGGTTGCCCGATGCGTTCCAGCGCGTCGAGCAGCGCCAGGGCGTTGATGGCCGTGGCCAGCATGCCCATGTAGTCCGCCGTGACCCGGTTCATCCCCTTGGCGCTGGCCGTCTCGCCGCGGATGATGTTGCCGCCGCCCATCACGATCGCCACCTGGGTAGCGTAGGTTTGCATAACCCCAACCACTTCCTCGGCGATCCGGTGCACGATGTCCGGGTCGATGCCGAATCCACCGGGGGACGTCAGCGCCTCCCCGCTCAGCTTGAGGAGGACCCGCTTGTAGCGCGGGACGGCCGACGCTGGCTTGGCGGTGGTCACGGGTGCCGTTTTCTCTACGATGCTTCCTCTGGGAGGCTCTCGCCCACCTTGAAACGGGCGAAGCGCGAGATGGTTATGTTCTCACCTAGCTTCGCGATCGCTTCCTTGATCACCTCGGCGACCGTCCTGGCGTCGTCCTTCGCAAACGGCTGATCCAGCAGCACGTCCTGCTTGTAGAAGTCTTTGAGCTTGCCCTCCACGATCTTGGGGAGGACGTTCTCGGGCCGCTTCAGCTCGCGCGCCTGGGCCTGATAGATGGCCTTTTCCCGGCTGAGGATCTCCGCGGGAACATCCTCGCGGCGCAGCCAGCGCGGGTTGGCGGCGGCGATGTGGACCGCCAGTTCGTGGGCCAGGTGGCGGAATTCCTCGTTGCGGGCCACGAAGTCGGACTCGCTGTTCAGCTCCACGAGCACGCCCAGCTGGCCATTGTGATGGATGTAGGCGTGCACCAGCCCCTGGCTGGCGGTGCGGCCGGCCTTGCTGGCCGCCTTGGCCATCCCCTTCTGCCGCAGCCAATCCTTGGCTTTCTCCAGGTCGCCGTTGGTTGCCTCCAAGGCGCGCTTGCAGTCCATCATGCCAGCCGCGGTGGCTTCGCGGAGCTGCTTCACCTTGTCGGCGCTGATGTCAGCCACGGCGATCGCCTCGCTTATTTCTCATCGTCCAGGGACTCGTCCTCGTAGAACTCGGCTTCGTCGATCTCGGGCATCCCGGCGAAGCCCTTCTCCTCTTCTTCCTCTTCTTCCTCGGGCTGGTAGGTCGCCACCGGCACTTCGAGCTCGGGGGCAGCCGCCAGCTCCTCGGGGCTGATCAGCTGGCGGGCCTCCAGGCACGCGTCGGCCACTTTGTTCGTGATCAGCTTGACGGCGCGGATGGCGTCGTCGTTCCCAGGGATGACTTTGTCGATCTCATCCGGGTCACAGTTGGAGTCCACGATGGCCACGATGGGGATGCCCAGCTTGCGGGCCTCCGTGACCGCGATGTGCTCCTTGCGCGGGTCGACGACGTAAACGGCCCCGGGCAGCTTCTTCATGTCGGCCATCCCCCCGAAGAACCGTTCCAGCCGGGTGAGCTCGTCCTCCAGCTTGGTCACCTGCTTCTTGCTCCCGGTGAAACCGCCGTTGTTGCGGATCGCCCGCAGCGCGTTCAGCCGGTCGATCTGCTTGCGGATGACGGTGAAGTTGGTCAGCATGCCGCCCATCCACCGGTGGTTGACGTAGGGCATGCCGCTGCGACGGGCCTCCAGCTCGATCGATTCCTGGGCTTGCTTCTTGGTCCCGACGAAAAGCACCACCCGACCGCCGCCGACGACATCCTTCACCCAGTTGCAGGCTTCGTCCAGCAGCTTGACCGTCTGCTGGAGATCGATGATGTGGATCCCATTGCGCGCGGTGAAGATGTAGCGCTTCATCTTGGGATTCCAGCGGCTGGTCTGATGGCCGAAGTGGACGCCAGCCTCGAGCAGTTGTTTGAGCGTGACGAGAGCCATCGGGGACGACCTCCTTGTTTGCGCCTCCGCCTTCGTCATCCGGCGGCCGAACCCGGTATCCCGGGCACCTCGGCCTACCGTCGGAAGGCGTGCAGTATTTCCGGCGAAGTATAGCCCAATTCCGGCGAACTCAAACTCAAGCCCGAGTCGACCGAGCGGACAAAGCAGATTGGGATGCGGGACGAGCCGAGCCGCAGGAGGCGACGAGCACGGGAGGGAGCGCACCCGTCGGTGCGTGACCGAGCGCGCGCAGGAGACGACGCCCGGAGCCCGGCCTCGGGCTCAGGCCGCAGCCGCGCCCAAGCTGCGACTTCGTTTCAGTAGATTCGGGCGCAGCGTGGACAGGCGTCAGGCCGTCAGGCGGCCGGTTTCGGCGTCTTCACCCGGATGGCGGGGGCCGCCTTGGTTCGGGCTTTCCGCTCCGGTTTGCAGGCGGGGTAGTCGGAGCAGGTCTTGAACTCGCCATAGCGGCCCTGGCGCATCAGCCGCGGCTTGCCGCAGCGGGGACAGGGATCGTCGGGCAGCAACTGGCTGGGATCGATGACCGCCGGGGTGCGCGCGCCGGCCTCCACGTAGCGGCAGTCCGGATAGCTGGAGCACCCGACGAACTGCCCGAAGCGGCCCTTGCGATTCAAGAGCGGCTTGCTGCACCGCGGGCAAACGCGGCCTTCGACCACCTCCGCCGGCTGGAACTCGCGCTTGACGTAGTGGCACTTGGGATAGCCGGAGCAGGCCACGAATTCCCCGCGCTTCCCCGTGCGATTCACCAGCGGCTTCCCGCAGCGGGGGCAGGCCTCACCGGTCTCGACCGGCGCCACCTTGGGCTGGTCGGAGCGGCCCTGAATGTAGTCGCATTCGGGGTAGAGCGAGCAGCCGACGAACTCCCCGAGCTTGCTGAAGCGGTACACGAGGCGGCCATGGCGGCCTTCCTTGACGCACTTCGGACAGTCCTCGCCCGTCTCCTTAAGGGGGACCTTGACCCGAGCGGTATCCTCGGCCCGGGTAAGGGTGCCGGCAAACGGGCGATAGAACTCGCGCACCACGGGCACCCATTTCCGCTGGCCCTCTTCGATCTCGTCCAACTCTTCCTCCATCTCCGCCGTGAAGCCCACGTCCACGATGTCCGGTAAGTGTTCGATCAGCCAGGTATTGACGGTCTTGCCCAACTCGGTCGGATGCAGCCGCCGCTCGGTTTGCTGGACGTACCGCCGGGTCTGGATGACGTCAATGGTCGGCGCATAGGTGCTGGGACGGCCGATGCCGCGCTTCTCCAGTTCCTTGATCAGCGAGGCTTCCGTGTACCGCGGCGGTGGTTCGGTGAAATGCTGCTCCGGCTTGAGCTCAAGGAGTTGCAGCAATTCGTCCACGGCCAGCGGCGGCAGCTCGCGCTCCTCATCGTTCTCGCTGTCCCTGGGCCATACCTTGTAGAAGCCCTCAAACATCAGCACCGAGCCGGTGGCCCTGAACAGATACCCGCCGGCGCCCACCATCGCCTCGGTCTGGGCGAAGCGCGCCGGCGCCATCTGGCTGGCCACAAAGCGCTGCCAGATCAGTCGGTAGATCTTCAGCTGCTCGGGAGACAGGAAACTCGCGATCGATTCCGGCGTCCTGGTGACGTCCGTGGGGCGGATCGCTTCGTGGGCATCCTGCACCGGGCCTTTGGCCTTCCACTGTGGCCGGTCGGTCCGCGCGTAGCTGGGGCCGTAGGCGCGCCCGACGTACGCGCGGGCCGCGGTCACGGCCTCGTCCGACAGGCGGAACGAGTCGGTGCGCATGTAGGTGATCAGCCCGACCGGTCCCTGCGGGCCGAGCTCCACGCCTTCATACAGGCCCTGCGCAATCCGCATGGTCCGCTTGGGGGCGAACTTGAGCCGGGAGGACGCATCCTGTTGCAGGGTGCTGGTGATGTAGGGCGGACGCGACGATCGGGTGGTGTCCTTGGTCTCGATCCCCAGGACCTTGTAGGTCGCCCCGTCGAGCGCCGCCACGATGGCGGACACGTCGGCCTCTTTCGAGAGCGCGAGGTCTTTCTCGTCCCCCTGCTTGCGGACGAACCTGGCCGAGAAGGGGCGCTCGGGACGATCGAGTTTCGCCAGCATGGCGTCCAGCGTCCAGGATTCGACCGGGACAAACTGCTCGATCTCGGCTTCGCGCTCGCACACCAGCCGCACGGCGACCGATTGCACCCGGCCGGCGCTGAGCCCGCGCCGGATCTTCTTCCACAGCAGCGGACTGAGCTTGTAGCCCACCAGCCGGTCGATCACCCGGCGGGCTTGCTGCGCGTCGATCAGGTCCTGGTTCATGGGCCGGGGGGTCTCCAGCGCGTGCTGCACGGCCGTCGGGGTGATCTCGTGCAGCTCGATCCGCTGGGGCTCCCGGAGATGCAGCGCCGCCGCCAGGTGCCAGGCGATGGCCTCACCCTCGCGATCCGGATCGGATGCCAGCAGGACCTGGGAGGCCTTCTTGGCGGCCGCCGTCAGTTCCCTGATGGTGGACTCCTTGCCCGGAATGACGACATAGTCCAGGGTGAAGCCATGCTCGACGTCGATCCCGAGCTGGCTCTTGGGGAGGTCACGCACGTGCCCCATCGAGGCCCGTACGTCGTACTGGCCGTTTAAGAACCGGCTGAGCGTTTTCGCTTTTGCCGGCGACTCAACGATGATCAGGGGCGTTGCCATGGTGTGATTCAGGATACGCGGCCGTGACGGCGCAGGCCGCCGGCGTCGCCGATTATATAGTTGCCCATTTCCAGCACGGTGATCCGACGGTTAAGTTCCGCCGCCGTGATCCCGAGTTGGGTGGCCACCTCATCATGATGCCGTGGAATATCCAGATCAAGCAATTCCCAAACATCGCGAAGCGCCGTCTCCTGCGGTCCTGAATCCGCGCGCGCAGGCGCGTATCTGTCTGCGCGCGCAGACGCGTACGTACGCGCGCGCGCGTGTACGCGCGCGAGGGTTGGAAATTCTTCGAGGATGTCGTCGACATCGCGCACCAGCTTGGCGCCATCGTCAATCAGCGCGTGCGTCCCCTCGGTCAGTGGATTCTCGATGCTGCCCGGCACCGCGAACACCTCGCGGCCTTCCCGGCCTGCCATGTTGGCCGTGATCAGCGCGCCACTGCGCGCCGCCGCCTCGACCACCACCACCCCTTTGCTCAGACCGCAGATGATCCGATTGCGCACCGGAAAGCGGGCGGGCAGGGGCGGCGTCCCGTCCGGCGCCTCCGTCACCAGCGCGCCAGTGCGCGCAATCTGGGCGGCCAGGTCCGCGTGCTCGGGTGGATAGATGCGGTCCAGGCCGGTGGCCATCACCGCCACGGTCGGGGTGGGACCGGATAGCGCCCCGCGATGGGCGGCGGCGTCGACGCCGCGGGCCAGTCCGCTGACTACCACCACCCCGCACTGGCTCAGGTCGGCCGCCAGGCGATAGGCGACCCGCAACCCGTAGGGCGTGGCCCGCCGCGACCCGACGATGGCAATCATCTCCTCCGCCGGCAACCGTCCCTGGACAAACAGCCGGGCGGGCGGGTCGTGGATCTGGCGCAGGCACGCGGGATAGCCTTCATCCCCGACCTGGAGGGTGGTCATGCGGGATCGCGGTACTGGAGGGCTTCCGCCAGGTGGGTCGAGTCCACGTTCCCCACCCCCTCCAGGTCGGCGATGGTGCGCGCCACCCGCAGCACGCGGTGGATGGCGCGCCCGGTCAGATGCAGTCGGTCGGCGGCCGCCTCGAGCAACGCGTGCCCGGGGTCGTCCAGCCGAGCATCCCGGCGCAGCTGCGCCCCGCTCAGCGCGCCGTTGAGGGGCCCGCTCGGTCGCCTGGCCTCCTGCCGCCCCCGGGCCGCAAGAACCCGGCTGCCGACCACTGCACTCGACTCGGCCGCGGCGGACGCTCGTAGCAGCTCGGCCGCCGGCAACCGCGGAACGAGGACCTGCAGGTCGATGCGATCCCGGATGGGCCCGGAGAGCCGAGCCTGGTACCGCTGGCGATCGAGGGGCGTGCAACGGCATCGCCCGGCCTCGCCCGCGAAACCGCAGCTACACGGGTTGGCAGCGGCCACCAGGATGAACCGGCCCGGAAACACGGCGTGGCCGCCAACCCTGGCCACGGCCACCCGGCCTTCTTCCAGCGGTTGGCGCAAGGCCTCGAGGGCATCGCGTCGGAACTCGGTGACCTCGTCCAGGAACAGGACGCCCCGGTGGGCTCTCGTGATTTCGCCGGCCCGCGGGACCGCCCCGCCCCCGCCGATCAGGCCGGCCGCCGAGATGTTGTGGTGGGGCGCCCGGAAGGGTGGCTCCACCAGCAGCCCGCTCCCCGGCGGGAGCAGGCCCACGCAGGAGGCGATGGCCGTCACCTCCAGCGATTCGGCCGGCGGCAGCGGGGGCAGGATGCTGGGCAGGGCCCGGGCCAGCAGGGTCTTGCCCGCCCCCGGCGGACCTATTAATAGGATGTGGTGGGCGCCCGCCGCCGCAATCTCCAGGGCGCGCCGGGCAGTGGCCTGGCCACGCACGTCCGCCAGGTCGTGGGCCGGCTCGGGCGGGGCGACTGGTCCGCCCGGCGCCGGGGCGTCGGCGGCCAGGCCGTTCCCAGACTCCCAGTGGGCCACCAGCTCCTGAAGGTCGCGCACGCCGTGGACCGGGTGCGGCGTGCCCAGCCGAGCCTCGGCCATGTTGTCGCGCGGGACGTAGAACTGGGTCGCCCCGCTGCGGGTCAGATGGGCCGTGATGGGTAGCACGCCCCGAACTCGCCGGACGGAGCCATCCAGGCCGAGCTCCCCCAGCCAGGCCGCCCCGTCCGGCAGGTGGCCCTTCCCGGACGCGCTCAGGATGGCAACCGCGATGGCCAGGTCGAAGCCGCATCCTTCTTTGGGAAGCTGGGCGGGAGCCAGGTTGACGGTGACCTTCTGGCCCGGGAAGTCGACCCCGCTGTTGTTGATCGCGATCTTCACCCGTTCCCGGGCCTCCTGCAGGGCTCGATCGGCCAACCCCACGATGTGGAAGCCCGGCAGGCCGGGCCCGATATCAGCTTCGACGTCGATGCGCACGCCGTCCAGGCCGAACAGGGTCCCGCAGAGCGCCCGAGCCAGCACCGTGCCCCCATGCTACCACTATTTTGTGTATGTTCGCGGACCATTACTAGACTGGCCAGGTGGATTGGAAACGCGCAGCCGCGCGCTGCCTGGGCTGGCTGACCACCCTCCCCTACCGCCGGCCAGGCGGTCGGGTGCAGATTGGTCCCGGCCTGCTGGGCAATGGCCGCCTGCAGATCCGCGGGCCGGGCTCGGTCGTCCTGGAAGCTGGCGTCAACGCCTGGTCCCACGCGGAGGTCAACCGGCTCATCACCACCACGCCGGAGGCGCGGATCCGCATCGGCCGCCACGCCCGCCTCAACGGCTGCACCCTGGTGGCGGCCGCCGCTATCGAGGTGGGCGCCGACTGCGTGCTGGGCTCCTGCTTCCTGCGCGACCACGAGCCGGCCCCCGGCCGGCCCAACGGGTCGGCCAACCCGATTGTGCTGGAGGACAACGTTTGGGTCGGCGGCCAGGTTGGAATCATGCCGGGTGTGCGCATTGGCCGAAACTCCGTGGTGGGCATCCACGCCGTCGTCTTTGACGATGTCCCGCCCGACGTGATCGTCGCCGGCAACCCGGCCCGTGTCGTACGGGCCCTGGATGGCTAGGCCCGAATCCGGGCTCGGGCATAATCGAATGATGCGTGTGAATCCCCCACCTCGCGTTTGCGAGCAGTGCAAGCGGATCCCGGTCTGGGAGCGCCTGAATGGTCCCGATCAGACGGTCCGGCTCTCGGGCGGCCGGACCGTACTCCGGCGCGGCCAGGGATGGGTCTGCAAGGAGTGCGGCCACACCATTCCCATCTCCCACGAGGCCTGGACGTAGCCGCGGTCGCCGAGCGCGAGCGGATCGAGCGCTTGCGACAGCGGCTGGGCAAACGCGACCGGATCGCGCTCGAGGCCGGCCGTTGGATTCAGGCTGGGGTGCTGGTTCCCCTGCTGACCCGTCCCAGTGGAGTCGAGGTGCTCTTCACACGGCGGACCGACACGGTTCTAACCCACAAGGGGCAGATCTCGTTTCCTGGGGGTGCCCAGGAACCGGGCGATGGCTCGCCGGTGGCGGCGGCCCTGCGCGAGAGTTACGAGGAGATCGGCCTGGACCCGGCCGCGGTCGATGTCCTTGGCCAGCTTGACGATGTCCCCACCATGGTCAGCGGCTTCGTCATCACCCCCATCGTGGGGACGCTGGGGATCGACCCCGCTACCCTGACGCCGGCGCCGCTGGAGGTCAAGAACCTGCTGGTGGTCCCGCTGCGCCGCTTACTGGAGCCGGCGGTTCACCGAACTGAGGACCGGGTCGCCGGCGGCCTGCCCTTCACCGTGCACTACTTCACCATCGACGAAGACATCATCTGGGGCGCCACCGGGCGCATCCTCGACCAGTTCCTGGAGATCTGGCAAGCCCTCTAAGCCCGCTTGGCGGTCTCGAAGTCGGCCGATTCACCATGGAGCCGAGTTGTTAGAGTGCTGGACGTGCCTGAGGTTCTGCTCTTTCATCACGCGCACGGCCTGACCCGTGGGTGCCTCGCCTTCGCCGATCGACTGCGCGCCGCGGGACACGTCGTGCACACGCCGGATCTCTACGACGGCAAGCTCTTCACCGACCTCAGCGAGGGTGTTCGCTACGCCGAGGAAGTTGGCTTCGACACGATCATCGAGCGCGGGCGCCTGGCTGCCAACAGCCTGCCCGACAGCATGGTCTACGCCGGGTTCTCGCTCGGGGTCCTGCCCGCGCAGATGCTGACCCAGACAAGGCCCGGCGCAAAGGGAGCCCTGCTGTTTCACAGCTGCGTTCCGACCTCAGAGTTCGGCCGCCCGTGGCCGATGGGCGTCCCGGTCCAGATCCACATGATGGACGCCGACGAGTGGGTCTTGCCACCGAATCAGGACCTCGACGCTGCCCGCCAGCTCAGCGAGACGGTCGCCAGCGCGCAGCTCTTCCTGTATCCCGGCAATCGACACCTGTTCGCCGACAACAGCCTGCCCGACTATGACGAGAAGGCCGCCGCCCTGCTCCTGGACCGCGTGCTCAGCTTCCTCGACCGCATCGCGCAGCCGTCTGTCTCACGGTTGGATGGCCGGAGCAAGACTACCTAACTAATCCAGCGCGTTCTTGATGTGGGTGAGCCGGGACACCCGGCCGTCTTCCACGATGATGCCGACCACGTCGAAGCGCAGCGGTCCGGCATGCGGATGGCGCTTGAGGTAGTACTGGGCCAGCTGGCGCAGCTTGCGCGACTTGTGGCCGGCGATGGCCTCCTCCGGCAACCCGAACCCAACGCCGGCTCGCGTCTTGACCTCGATGAAGACGAGCGTGGGCCCATCCGTGGCCACCAGGTCGAGCTGTCCGATCGGCGTCCGCACGTCCCGGCCGCGGATGGCGTAGCCCAGGCCGCGGAGATGATCCTCGGCCAGCTCCTCGCCGCTAGTCCCGAGTGGCGTTGGCAAGCGCCTGGGCCTCCAGCTCGGCACGGGTGCGGATGGTGATGAACGAGCGGCGGTGCAGCGGACAGAGGCCGTGGCGATCGAGCGCCGCCAGGTGCGCGGGGGTGGGATAGCCTTTGTGCGCCTGGAAGCCATAGGCCGGAAACCGCTCGGCCTCCGCGACCATGCGGCGGTCGCGGGTCACCTTGGCAATGATCCCGGCGGACATGATGGAGATGGAGCGGCGATCGCCCTTGATGATGGGCAGCTGCGGCAGCAGCGCTTCGGGCAGCCGAAATCCATCGACCAGCAGGTAGTCCAGCCGCCGCCCCAGTCGCTGCAGGGCCAGCGCCATCGCCATTCGGCCGGCGCGCCGCACGCCCACCCGGTCGATCTCATCCACCTCAATCAGGCCCACCCCCCACGACTCCGCGTGCTGCAGGATCTGCGGGTAGTAAGCCTCCCGCTGCTCAGCCGTCAGCAGCTTGGAGTCGTTGATGCCATCGCTCTCGAAGAAGGGCCGCAGGACGACGGCGGCCGCCACCACCGGGCCCGCCCAGGGACCCATGCCGGCCTCATCGACGCCGGCCACCGTCGCATAGCCCAGGCCGAACGCCTGCCGCTCGAAGACCCAGAGGTCGCGGTCAGCTTTTGGCGGTTTCGGCTGCCGCTTCGGGCTCGGGCTCGGGCTCCCGCTCGAGCTCGGGCTCGACGACGGCTCCGTCCGCGGCGACGATGGCTTCACGCTTTTCCCGGATGCGGGCACCTTTGCCGATCTTCCCCCTGAGGTAGTAGAGCTTGGCCCGGCGCACATCACCGTGGCGGAGCACGTCGATCTTATCGATCCGCGGCGAATGCACCAGGAAGGACCGTTCGACCCCCACGCCGTGGGCGATCCGGCGGACGGTGAAGACCTCCTTGACACCGGACCCGTGGATGCCGATGACGATGCCCTCGAAGACCTGGACCCGCTCCCGCGTTCCTTCCACGACCTTGGCATGCACGCGCACTGTGTCCCCGGGGCGCAGCTCGGGGACTTTCTTGCGCTTGGTCTCGGCTTCGATCAGGTCGATCACGTTCGGCACGGCGAACCAGTTTACCGCATCATGTCCGGCCGGCGGCGACGGGTGCGCTGCCGGGCTTGCTCCCGGCGCCACTTCTCGATTTCGGCATGATGGCCGGAGAGCAGAATCTCCGGGACGGCGTGGCCGTCGTAGACCGGCGGGCGGGTGTAGTGCGGGTACTCCAGCAGCCCGTCGACAAAGGACTCGTCGACGGGCGACGCTTCGGCACCGAGCACGCCGGTCCGCAGCCGGCTGACGGCGTCGATGACCACCATGGCCGCCAGCTCGCCCCCGGTCAGGATGAAGTCGCCGATCGACAGTTCGCGGTCGACCAGGAACTCGGCCACCCGCTCGTCGACGCCCTCGTAGCGCCCGCAGATCAAGTACAGGTCGTCATGGGCCGCCAAGTCGTGGGCGACCGTCTGGGTGAAGACCTCGCCCTGCGGGCTGAGCAGGATCACCGGTCCTGTCCCGTGCCGGGCCCCGACGGCCTTGAAGATGGGCTCGGGCTTCAGCACCATGCCCGCCCCGCCGCCGTAGGGCACATCGTCGACCTGCCGATGCCGGTCGTGGGTGTAGGTCCGCAGGTCGTGCACCGTCAGCGTGATCCGGCCGTTTTGGAGCGCCCGGCCGGTGACCCCATGCGCCAGCGGCCCCGGGAACATGTCCGGGAAGATGGTCAGCACCTCGAAGCGCACTAGCCCTCTTCGGCGGGGGGCAGGTCGACCACCATCGTCCGCTCGCCCGGGTTGACGGCCTTGACCACGGCCCGCACCAGCGGCACCAGTACGTCCACCGGGCCGTTGACCACCCGCAGGATGTCATTCGCTGGGTTGGGCAGCACCTCGGCCACCACGCCGATCGCCTGACCGGTCCGGGCATCGATCACGGTCAAGCCCACCAGCTGGAAGTGGTAGAAGTGGTCGGCCGGCAGCGCCCGGGCTTCGTTGAGCGGGACCGTCAGGTACTCGCCCTCCAGCCGTTCCGCGCCGGGTCGGTCGGTAATGCCGGCAAAGCGGATGACGAGCTCCTCCCCCTGCCGGCGCACGGCCTCCACGGTCAGCTCCCGGTCGCCGATTCGCAACGACACGCCGCTGCGGAACCGGTCCGGGAAGTCGCTCAGCGACTCCACCCGGACCGAGCCATCCAACCCCAGGGCTCGAAGAACCCGCCCCACGCGCAGGCGGGGCGCGGGCTCGGCGCCGCGGCCCATCACACGATCTCGACCATCACCCGCTCGTGATT
The DNA here is from genome assembly GCA_035636135.1 of Candidatus Limnocylindria bacterium. GTDB lineage: Bacteria > Chloroflexota > Dormibacteria > CF-121 > CF-121 > CF-121. The sequence goes on from DASPZT010000269.1 coordinate 26,357, forward strand.
CTTCAGCGCAGCCGCCCGAACCACAGAGCGAATGGCGTCGATGTTGCGACCGCCGCGCCCAATTACCTTGCCCACATCTTCCGGGGCGAGGGTCAGCTCCACACGGTGGGTGCGCTCGCCCTCCACCATGGCTACCTTCACCGCCTCGGGTTTGGAGACGATCGCTTTCACGATGTAGGTCACGAGCCCGGTGTAGTCTTCCATGTCAGGCCTTTGCCTCCTCCACCACCGGTGCCGCTGGCGCGGCCGGCGCCGCCGGCGCGGCGGGAGCGGCCGGAGCGGCGGACTTGGGCGGCTTGCTGGGGCGCTTGCGCGCCGACTCCTTGGGCAGCAGGCCGTTATCGATCAGGAACTTGCGGGCGGTGTCCGATGGCCGCGCGCCCTTCTGCAGCCAGGATTTGGTCTTCTCGGTGTCGAGCCGGAGGGTGACCGGCTCGGTCAGCGGGTCAAACGTCCCCAGAATCTCCAGGAACTTGCCATCCCGGGGAGACCGGCTGTCCGTCACCACCAGCCGGTAGAAGGGCCGTTTGCGGGCCCCCATGCGTCGCAATCGAATCTTTACTGACAATTTCTTTCTCCTTCTTCTTATCCGATCAGTTGTCTGGGATCGATGGGCAGGCCGCGGAGGTTGCCCCTCCCCTTCCCCATCTGCTTCACCAGTTGCTGCATCTGCGCGAACCCTTTCACGAGCCGGTTGACCTCGCTCACATCGGTCCCGCTGCCGCGGGCGATCCGTCGACGGCGGCTGCCGTGGATGATGTCCGGCCGCTCCCGCTCGGCCGGGGTCATCGAGAGGATGATGGCCTCCATCTGGCGCAGTTGCCCATCGCTGGGCAGGGCGCCGCCCAGTTCCTTCAAGCGGCCGCCGCCAGGCAGCATTCCGATGATGCCCTCCAACGGTCCCATCTTCTTGACCTGCTTCAGCTGTTCCATAAAGTCGGTGAGGGTGAGCCGGCCCTCGCGAAGCCGCCTTTCCACCTTCTCGGCGGCGCCCACGTCCACCTGTTCTTGCGCCTTCTCGATCAGCGTCAGCACGTCGCCCATGCCCAGGATCCGGGATGCCATCCGGGCGGGATGAAACGGCTCGAAGTCGGTCAGCTTCTCCCCTACCCCCACGAACTGGATCGGACACTGGGTCACCGCCCGCAGGGAGAGCGCGGCCCCGCCCCGCGCATCACCATCGAGCTTGGTCAGGATCACCCCGGTGAGGGCGACGGTCTGTTGGAAGGTGGTCGTCACGTTCACTGCCTCCTGGCCGGTCATGGCGTCCAGGACCAGCAACCGGTGCTGTGCCGGCACAGCCGCCACCATCGCCGCCAGCTCCGCCAGCAGCTCCTGGTCGACCTGCAGCCGACCGGCGGTATCCAGCAGGATCAGGTCGGCATTCACGCGCCGCGCTTCTTCCAGCGCCTGGCGCGCAATCGCGACCGGCTCCTGCCCGCGGGGGGCGAAGGCCGGCAGCGACAGGCTCCCGGCCAGGACCTCGAGCTGCTCCATGGCAGCGGGCCGGCGCACGTCGGTGGAGACCAGCAGGGGCCGGTGGCCTTCCCGGCGGACGTAGAGCGCCAGCTTGCCCGCGGTGGTCGTCTTGCCCGAACCCTGCAAACCCGCCAGGATGATCACGGTCGGGGGGGACGGCGCGTAGGTGAATGGTGCCCGCTCGCGCCCGAGCAGCTCGACCAGTTCGTCCCGCACCACCTTGATCAGCTGCTGTCCCGGGGTGAGGCTGTCCAACACCTCGGCGCCCACGGCCCGCTGCCGGATGCGGGCCACGAAGTCGCGCGCCACCTTGTAGTTGACATCGGCCTCCAGCAGGGCGAGCCGCACCTCGCGCAGGCCCCCATCCACATCGGCTTCCGAGAG
>DASPZT010000270.1:0-13268 GCA_035636135.1 Candidatus Limnocylindria bacterium
ACCGGCTCATCTTGCTCTGGCCCGGTGTCCCGATCGCCGCCTGCGCACTGGGATACGTGCTGGCCACCATCGAGATCAGCCGAACCCGCGAATCCTCGTTCGCGGCGCTGGCGATCGCCATGGGGTGCGGCCTGGCGTTGAGCCTGGGCCTGCTCTTTCATACCTTCTTTATCGCCTGGCTGGAAGTCACGGTGCGACCGGAGGGGATCGGATTCCGGCCCATCGGCTTCGCTTGGCTCGGCCGGCAGCCAAAGCTCGTGCCCTGGTCGTTGATCCAGGCCACCCGGGAAGTCGTCACCCGGGACGGCGGCCACCTGACCATCGCGGCCACCACCGAGGTGTTCCAGGTGCCCCGGGCGCTCTTCCGCGAGGACACCTACGTGGAGCTGGTGCGGGCGCTCAGTCGAGCGGACCTGGGCCGGAGTGAGGAACCCCGGTCGTCGATGGGGGCGGCGGCTTAGCACCGACCTACGTGCTCGCCGGCACCCGGTAGTAGACCCGCGCCGAGTACACGCCGGTCTCATACGGCCCATATCGGCGGGCCAGGGTGGTGCGGTCACCGTACCAGGGATCGTTGATCAGGAAGTCCTGCCCAGCCGACCCGGTGAGGACCACGAAGTGCATGTTGCCGTGCAACCGCACTTCCACCACCACCAGGTTGCCGGATCCCAGCTCCTGCCGGATCACCGCCGGCGGCGGCCGGTCGCTGCTGTCCTGGTCGTCCCAACGAAGCTGGGGAACAATGCCGGGGATGTGGATCCATTTGAGCCGCACGCTGCCGGCTGTCGGCCCCATCGCCGTCCGCCAGAGGAGGGCGTCATTTTCGACGTAGCCGCCGTGCTGGGTCAGCCACAGGTTCAGCAGATGGGGGTTGGTCTGGTAGCCGAAGGCGGCCTGGACCATGGTCACGGCGGTCAGCGCGCAACCCGAGGAGCCGATCGTATCGATCGGATCCGTGCCCAGGGGCTCGTGCGCCCACACCGGCGAGCGCTGGGTGAACACAGGAACGGTGCTGGTCCCGGCCAGCACCGGCATGGCTCCGCCGGCCCCCGCTGCCACCGCCAGCAGGGTGCACGCGGCTCGCACCAGCGCCCTCTTCACCGCGCCATCGTACGGAGTGCCGGGCCCGAAGTCCAGCGGTCCCGCTGGGCGCTTTGGCCCGTTACGAGATCGTCACTTCCGGCTGGGCCGGTTCCTCGGTTAGCGGGTCAGCAGGCTCTTGAGGTCGCCGGCGTGGCCGGCCAGGGCCAGCCGGACATCGAGGACGTCATCGACGTCGATGGCCGGGTCGTCGGAGAGGGGTTGATCGAGGACGGGTACGGACTCCCCCACCCAGGCCGCCGCCTGGACCACCACCAGCCGACTGGCCTCGCATTGGCCACAAGTGATGCGGACCACGGACTCGTGGTCGGTGGACGAGACCAGGTCAAGCTCACACTCGGCCAGACTCTGGCCGCAGCTCGGACACTGATACCGGGCCGCCTGGCGGCGCAGGACTTCCAGAAGATCCACGGCTTGATTCATACCCCGATCGCGCGGACCCCAAAACGGCCACCTGATAGCAGGCTGAGCAGCTTATGGGAGCACGCCGGCGGCTTGTTGCCACCGGCAAAGGTCGCGATACTCGGCCGGGATGAGGGGCCGGCTGGTGCGCTTCGGAATCGTGGCCGGCGGCCTGCTCGCCGGCGGTCTGGTCTTCATCCGGCTGAGCGCGCCCGCGGTCGCGGTGCAGGCGGTGGAGCTCGACGGCCAGCGTGTTCCGCCGCGGGGCGCCGCCGAGGTGTCGCCTACCCCCCGTCTGCATGTGGCGCTCAGCCGGCAGCTGGCGGCGCAGGACTGGCATATCCGTCTCGATGGCCACCTGGTGTCGATCCCGATGGCGGGCGGGCCGGCCCGCTTCCTCGACCTGGCCCTGCCCGGCCCACTGGGCCTGGGTACCAGCCACCGGCTGCGGATCGAGACCGGCTCCAGGCCGATCGACGTGGCGTTCCGGGTGGTCGGGCCGCTGCAAGCGAGCGTCGAGATGCGCTTTGGGCCGCTAGCCATCCAGACGGTGCCCATCATTCGGACGCGGATCCACTTCTCGCATCCGATTTTCGACCAGGCGGCGGCCCAGGAGCACGTCCGGGTGACCCGCGGGACGTCCGCGTACCGCTGGGTCGACGCCAGCACGCTGGAGATCGTCTCCACCGGACTGTCGCTGGGTACGTCGGAAGTCGTGATGCTGGACTCCGGCATTGTCGCTGCCGACCAATCGTTCACGGCCGGCTTTGCCAGCGCCGGCCTGGCCATCCCCTCCATCCTCAGTGTCGTCACGCCGGACCGGGTGGTGCAGATGTATTACGTCAACACGCCCGAGGCCAGGGCCTCGTTTTTGGCGCACGCCAACCAGATCGACGTCCTGAGCCCAGACTGGTACGACGCCAACGCGGATGGCAGTATCACCGGCTCCGCCCGGCAGACCATCATCGACGCGGCCCACGCCCGCGGGGTGCAGATCGTGCCGCTGGTGGTGAACGCGGACGTGGATCCGGACGTGGCCCACGCCATCCTGGCCGACCCCGCTCGGCGGGCGGCCCTCGCCAACCGATTGGTGGCGGAGGCCCAAACCTACGGCTACGCCGGATTCCAGCTGGACTTCGAGCAGGTCCGCTGGACCGATCGGAACCTGCTGACAGCGTTGGTGCAGGACTGCGCCAGGGTCTTCCATCCCGCCGGGCTCAGCCTGTCGATTGCCGTCATCCCCCGGCTAGCCGGCGACGAGAACGCCACGGGCGCGGCCCTCGACTATTACCAGGCGTGGTCAGGCGCTTACGACTTTCCGGCCCTGGCGCGAGCGGCGGACTACCTCTCGGTCATGACCTACGACCAGCACAATGGCGTGACCCTGGCGGGACCGGTCTCGGGGATCCTCTGGATGCGCCAGGCGCTGGACTACACGCTCCGGGATGTGCCGCCCGGCAAGGCGATGCTGGGGCTGCCCACCTACTATCACGACTGGACCGGAGTGGGACACCTGACCTCCAGCTCATACGCCGATGCGCTGATCCTCGCCGACCGCTACCACGCCACGCCGACCCTCGATCCCACCGAGGATGAGATGCATTTCAGCTACGTGACCCGGTGGGGCGTGCATCACGAGCTCTGGTTCGAGAGCGGAGACACGCTCCGACAGAAGCTGCCCTTGCTGTACGAGTTTCAGCTGCGGGGGGTCAGCGTCTGGCGGCTCGGCTTCGAAGACCCGGCCTTCTGGGACCTGATGGTCCCCCGCCGCTGACTGTGGGCGGCGAAGAGCCGGTCGTATAACTCGGCTTGCCGCTTCATGGCTGCGGCGTAAGCCCGCCGGGCGGTGGGTTGCGGATGAAAGGTGCGTCCCATTCGGGGCTGGTCGCGCCAGAGTGCGGGTCGCCGGCCGAGCGCGTAGAGCGCGAGCAAAGCGGCCCCGCGGCTGGAGCCTTCGGGCTCCGCACTTGCGCTGACCGGCACGTCCAGCACATCGGCCAGCATCTGCATCCAGGTGTTCGAATGCAGCAGCTGGCCCCCGGTGGCGATCACCCGGCGAGGCCGGCGGGTGCTTTCGCGCAGGGCTCCGTAGACCTGGCCGATCTGAAAGCTGATGGCTTCCATGGCGGCCCGCACGACGTCCTCCGGCCGGGTGCTGAGGGACAGCCCGCTGATCACGCCGCGAACGTCGCCCCGCCAGTTCGGACTGCGCTCGCCGGCCCAGAAGGGCAACACGGTCAGGCCGTGGCCGTCGGCGGGGATGGTCCGCACCGCGGCTTCCGCCTCGGCCCGCTTCTTGAAGCCGAGGAGTTTGTGCAGCCAGCGGATGACATTGCCGCCCTCGCTGAGGGCGCCCCCCAACACAAACCGGCGGCGGTCGAGCCGGTAGGCGAAAGCCCCCCACGGCACCTCCACGTCGGGCGTCTCCAGCACCACGCGCAGCGCCGACGAGGTGCCGACCATGGCGCATAGCCACTCCGGCTTCAGGCAGCCGGCCCCCACATTGCTCAGGGCGCCGTCGCCCAGAGGCAGATACCAAGGCAGGTGAGCCAATCGGGGCCAGCGCCGGGCATAGGCAGGCCGGAGGCCAGTGGCGGGGGTGTCCCAATCGGCGATTGGCGAGAGGGCGGTGCCGCCGATCCCCGCGAGGCGCAGCGCCTGGGCGTCCCAGCGGCAGCGGTGCACATCCAGCAGGCCGGTGCCGGAGGCGATCGACAGGCTGACCGGAGCCGGCCCGAAGAACCGGCCGTAGAGGTACTCGGCCAGCGAGACCCAGCGCACGGTCTTGCCGAACGCTGCCGGCCGGGTGGCCTTCAGCCAGCGCAGCTTGGCCGGCCAGAAGCTGGCGTGGAAGTAGCACCCGGTCCGGCGATGGTAGGCGCCCTCGTCATGCGACGCGCGTAACGCCGCCGCCGCGGGCTGGCTGCGGGTGTCGGCCCAGGTCAGCAGCTCCGTGGTGGGACGACCGGCGCGGTCGACGCCCATGAGGCTGTGCCAGTAGCACGACGCCGCCACCGCCGCGACGGAGAGCTTTTCCTTCTTGGCGGCCTTGACCGCATCGTCAATGGCGCCTTCGATCAGATCGACGAGCTGGTCGGCATCGGAGCTGGCCTGGCCAGGCATCGACGTATCCAGCTGGTAGGGGACCTCGGCGAAGGTCGGGTCCACGAGCCGCCCGCGCTGGTCATAGACCACCGCGCGTACCGAGGAGGTCCCCAGGTCGAGCGCCAGGACACCGATCTGCGCGCGAGTCATCGTCACCAGTGGGGAGCGTACCCTACGACTCAATGTCCACCGAGCGGCTCGAGCCGGACGAAACCCGCAAGCTCCTGAAGGCGTTCGGGGTGATGGTGACGGAATACCAGGACAGCACGCGTCGCCTTCTCGAGCGCCGGGCCGCGGCGGGCACGGCCGAGGCGGAGGAAAGCATCCGGCGGGAGGCTGCCGAGCTGAGCGCCGAGCTCAACCGCGCGCTGCGCGACATCACCAATCACGTGCTGCAGTTGCAGAGCGACTTCTTGATGGAGCTGGTCGCCCGCCAGCCGGCGGGCGACCAGTCCGGGGAAGACTAAGCCGCAGGCGGAGTCGAGGGCGCCGGTGGCCCGGATGGAGCCGAGGGCGTGGTAGAGCTCACCGGCAGCAGGGGCGCGCCGGGACCCTGGGTTCCGAATCGCGACAGGAGGGCCGCCCCCAGGGCGACACTGCCGCCGATCAGCAGGACCAGTACGTTCAGCACCGGGATGTTGGCCAGGATCACGACCAGCACTCCACCGATGAGAAGGGCGGGGACCAGCTCCTGCGGGCGCTGCATGGAGTGCAGCAGCCGCTGGCCGATCAGCAGGAAGATGGCGGCCCAGCCGAAGAGCCAGGCGACCGTCATCACCCCCAGCACGACGAAGGGGAGGACCAGGGTGATCACCAGGAGGACGCTGAGCACGATGCCCGCGATGGTCCCCCCGCAGCCCAGGGCGAACGTTTCCACGGGTCGCCGCTCGACCACCGAGGCCGCCGTCTGCAGGTGGGTGGGGAAGAACAGCAGGATGATCAGGGCCAGCACCAGGATGCCGAGCCCGGTCACCAGGCCAAACGCGAGATCCGAAAAACCGGTATGTCCGAAGGCGCTGCCCCAATGCCGGAATACGCGCGGGTCAAATTGGCCGCGACCCTCCACGACGTTGCGCCCGACGAAGGCTCCTGGCATCCGGTTGAGCGAGCCGCCGGCAAACGAGACGTCGCGGCCGACATAGGAGTTAGGCCCCAGCGTCAGCGTTCCGCCGACCACCGCCACGTCACGCTCGACCCGGCCGTTGACGACCACGTTGCCGCCGAAGGCCACCAGGTCCTGGGTCACGGTGCCATCGACCTCGATATTGCCGCCGAAGGCGACCAGATCGCCGTTGTGGGTTTCGCCCGCCGGGACGACGATGTTGCCGCCGAAGGTGACCTGATCGTTGCTGCTGCTGGTCGATTGATCGGCGGCCGCGGCCGGGACGAGCGCCCCCAGGGCGAAGGCCGCCGCCATAGTGAAGGACAGAATGATGCGCTTGAGATTCATCGAGTGACCCGCCTCCTCTGAAATGCGATGGATTGATACAGGCGGACCCAGAGTCCGCAGACGATGATGACGAGCACCGCGTACCCGGCAATGACCGCCGGCCGGTCGGCAAACAGCACCCGCGGCACCGCCAGGATGCCGTTCACGATGGTGGCGACGATGTCGAACGCATTCGACGCCACGCCCAGCGGCTTGGCGACGGTGGCGGGTGCCAGCCAGACGGTCGAGGCGGCGAGGACCGCCGCTACCAGGAGGAGACTCGCGGCAGCGGCCAGGCCCAGGCGCCAGGAGACCCGTGGCGCCCGCCAGCGCCGGAGCACCCCAGCCGAGATGGTGGCCGGCACCTCACGGACCTCGGGTCGGGCGGCGCGGAGCACCCCGGCCAGTGGATCGCCCGCCTCCAGGACGGCGAAGCAGGTGGCGCAGTCGGCCAGGTGGGCCTCGGCCTCCACGTCCTCGCCGCTTCGAAGACGCCGGCGCGCCTCCTCACACTGCATCGGGTGCCACCTCCCGGGTCAGGATTCCCGCCAGCGACCGCCGCGCGCGCAGCAGGGCGACTTTGGCGGCGCCCTCCGACATGCCGAGCAGGTGCGCAATGCGGTCGACCGGCTGGTCTTCCCAGTAGCGAAGCACCAGGAGCGTGCGCTCCCGATGCGGCAGCCGGTTGACGGCGGCCTGCACCCGGGCCCGGTCCAGGCGATCGAGGACGGTGCGCTCGACGTCGACCGACGAGGACGGCTCTACCAGGTCGGCCGCCGGGCGGCGCTGGCGAAGGACGTCGATGCTGTAGTGGCGGGCGATGCCCGTGAGCCACCCGCCAAAGGGTTCGCTGGGGCGGTACTGGTGCAGCCGCTGAAAGGCCCGCAGGAACACTTCCTGGGTGGCATCCTCGGCGTCGGCCTGGTTGCCCAGCATGCGGTAGGTCAGCGTGTAGACACTCATTTGATACCGAGCCAGGAGCCATTCGGGGCCGCGGCGGTCCCCCTGTCGGGTGAGATCGACCGCTGCCTCGTCGTCCACTCGCTCTACCCCCTCTACGACGCTCCCGCCCAGCAGGTTACAGAAGCGGGATTTCCGCAGAACGTTTGGTAGACTGTGGCAGCCTGACCCGGCCCGCTGGGGCGTGGCCAAGCTGGTAAGGCGCCTGACTCTGGATCAGGTAATCCTAGGTTCGAATCCTAGCGCCCCAGCCACTTCCTCAGGGTCGGACCCGCCCGATCGGCCTTGATCGTCAGGGACCTCTGATGCGCCGGGCTACAATGCCGGTCGATGAGTCCGGCCGTTGACGTCGCCATTGTCGGCGCCGGACAGGCCGGGCTGTCGCTCAGCCACGAGCTCGCTGCCGCCGGGGTAGACCACATCGTTCTCGAGCGGGGCCGGGTGGGCGAGACCTGGCGCGGGCGCTGGGACAGCTTCTGCCTGGTGATTCCCAATTGGACGGTCCAGCTGCCGGGCGGCCGCTATCGCGGAGATGATCCCGACGGATTCATGCCCAAGAGCGAGATTGTCCGCCACTTGGTCGGGTACGCGGAAAGTTTCAACGCGCCGGTGCGTGAGGGCGTGAGGGTGACCAGCCTGGAGCCAGGCGACCACGGCGCGTTTCTCCTCAGAACGTCCGAAGGTGAGATTCGCGCGAAGGAGGTCGTGCTCGCGTCGGGCGGCTACCAGAAACCGCACCGGCCACCGGCGGCTGCTCAGCTCCCCGCCTCAGTCCACGCTATCGACGCCGAGGCCTACGCCAACCCAACTGCGCTGCCGCCCGGGAAGGTCCTCGTGGTCGGCAGCGGTCAGACGGGGTGCCAGCTGGCCGAAGAGATCTTCGAGGCTGGACGAGATGTGGCCCTCGCATGCAGGCGCGCCCCCTGGATTCCGCGTCGACTTGAGGGCCGCGACACCATCGCCTGGATCAACGAAACGCCGTTCTTCGACGTCAAGCCGGCCGATCTGCCCAACCCACAGTCGCGACTCCTCGCCAATCCCCAGACCAGCGGCCGCCTGGGAGGTCATGAGCTGCACTTCCGAACCTTGCAAGCCCAGGGCGTCCACCTGATAGGCCACTTGATGGGCGTGGCAGACGGCCGGGCCCATTTCGCGCCCGACCTGGCGGACTCGGTGGCCTTTGGTGACGCCCGCTACGCCGAGATCTGCGAGCTGATCCGCAAGAGCTGCGCGGCGCGAGCAACCCGACCACCCGAGATGGTGCCCCCGCCGCCTTTTCACGCCAACGCTCCGGAAACCCTGGACCTGGGCGGCTTCGGCACGGTCATCTTTACGTCGGGTTTCCGGCCAGAGTACGCGAGCTGGGTCAGGTTTCCTGACGGGTTCGACGACATGGGCTTCCCGATCCAACAGGACGGCTCCAGCACCGTAGTCCGCGGACTCCATTTCATGGGTGTGCACTTCCAGCGCAAGCGCAAGTCCGCCACGCTGCTCGGGGTGGGCGAGGACGCCACCGTGCTGGCCGGGACCATTTCAGCGGCCATTCGCCCGTAGGAGCGGACCGCTGTCACGCGTGGGACACGGTATGTCACGGCGCTGCAACTTCACACCTCAACGCTCTGACTCGCGCATATTCGCGTTGAGCTGTACGACGCAGTGGTGGGACCATGAACCGGCCAGAGATCACCTGTGAGCGGTGAAGCCGATCGCCTGTTTGCCCTTTCGATCGACATGCTCTGCATCGCGGGCTTCGACGGCTACTTCAAGAAGCTGAACCCCGCCTGGAGCCAGACCCTCGGCTTCACCAGCGAGGAACTCACCGCTCGGCCGTATCTCGACTTTGTCCATCCAGACGACCGGGCGGCGACCATCGCGGAAGCCACGAAGCTCTCCGTCGGCATCGACACGATCCACTTCGAGAACCGCTATGGATGCAAGGATGGATCGTACAAGTGGCTGGCCTGGACGGCCAAGCAGTCGGTGTCCGAGCAGCTGATCTTCGCCATCGCCCGAGACATGACCGCCCAGAAGCACGCGGAGGACGAAATCAACCGTCTGAACGCGGCCCTGGCGGAGCGCCTGGCCGAGCTTGAGGCGAGCAACAAGGGCCTCGAAGCCTTTTCCTACAGCGTCTCCCACGATCTGCGCGCCCCGTTGCGTTCGATCGACGGCTTCGTGCGCATTCTGGTCGATGAGCACGCGCCGCAGCTGGACCCAGGGGCCCGGCGATATCTGGAGATCATTGCGGGCAGCGCCCGCACCATGGGTCTCCTGATCGACGATCTGCTCGAGTTCTCGAGGCTTGGGCGGCAGCCTCTGCGCAAGGTCTCGATTGATACGACCGAGCTGGTGCGCCGCATCCTTCGGCAACAACAGGGCGCGATCTTGCCTCGTCGCGTCGAAGTTCGTCTGGATGAGCTGCCCGGATGCCAGGGGGACGAGAGTCTGCTGGAGCATGTTTTTACCAATCTGATCGGCAACGCGATCAAGTACACGCAGCGAGTCGAGGTGGCACGCATCGAAATCGGCTGTCAGTCGAATGATCAGGGTGAGCTCGTCTATTACGTCAAGGACAACGGTGCCGGTTTTGACATGCGCTACGTCGACAAACTGTTCGGTGTCTTCCAGCGCCTTCATCGGGCGGACGAGTTTGAAGGGACCGGGGTCGGCCTCGCCCTGGCTCAGCGGATCATCAACCGGCACGGAGGACGGATCTGGGCCGAGGCCGAGGTCGGAAAGGGAGCCACGTTCTTCTTCACCCTCGCCGGGGGCAGTCAGCGGCGCGCGATGGCGGCCTAACCGTTCCCGAAGCCCGACGACGTGCTGTGAGCCATCGCCTCCGGGAACCCGAACCGGGCTCGCTTCCCCTACGCTGTCCGGCGTGACGCATGGCACCGCCGACCGAAAGCAAGGATCATTCGGGCGCTCCGTCGATCCTGGATGAGAGCGCCCGCCTGGCCGATCCTCAGGCGACCGGTCATGGCGAGGGCCCACTCGGGACGGGTCCGGCTGTTTGGGCTCAGCTTCTTGATGCTCTTCCTGGAGCTCGCCCTCATTCGGTGGACGGGCTCCAACGTGCTCTACCTGTCCTATTTCTCGAACTTCATCTTGCTGGCCAGCTTCCTCGGGATCGGCGTCGGGTTCCTGAGAGCCAATGCCCGCCACGACCTGTTTCGCTTCGCGCCCATCGGCTTGGCGGCGCTGGTGGCCTTCGTCCGGGTGTTTCCGGTCGAGATCGATCGAGCCGGCACTGAGCTCATCTTCTTCGGTGCGTTGGGGACGCGGAGCGGGCTAGCGCCCTGGCTCACGCTGCCCATCCTGTTCCTGGGGGTGGCCGGCGTTATGGCCCTCGTCGGTGAGGGAGTCGCCCGGACATTTCGACGATTTCCACCGCTGGAGGCCTATCGCCTGGACATCCTGGGCAGCCTGGCCGGCATCGTCGCCTTCTCGATCCTTTCATTTCTCGAGGCGCCACCCATAGCCTGGGGGGCCGTGGTCGCCGTGGCGTTGCTCCTGCTCAACGAGCGTCGCAGCGCCACCTGGCAGGTACCAGTGCTGATGGCCGTGCTCATCGTGCTCGCCGAGTCGACCGTCAGGACGGACAGCTGGTCGCCGTACTACAGGATCCGGCTGGTTCCCAATTCGTCCGGCGCCGTGAGCCTGTATGTGAACGGGATTCCGCACCAGACGATGGAATTGGCGACCCGGAGACTGGCGACCGTCCCGCTGTACGGCCTCCCATACCAGAGAATCCGCTCCACCGCGAACACCGTCCTTATCGTCGGCGCCGGCACCGGGGACGATGTGGCGATTGCGCTTCGCCAGGGGGTCGGGCACATCGATGCCGTGGAAATCGATCCACGCATCCACGAAATTGGCGTTCAGCAGAATCCCGACCGAGCTTTCCAGGACCCGCGGGTGACCTCGTACGTCAACGATGGTCGGGCCTTCCTGCAGCAGAGCCGGCAGCGGTATGACCTGATTCTCTTTGCCTTACCAGACTCACTTACCCTGGTCGCGGGCCAGTCGTCGCTGCGGCTGGAGAGCTACCTCTTTACGGTCGAAGCCATGCAGGCCGCCCGCGCCCATCTCACCGCCCAAGGGGCGTTCGGTGAATACAACTACTACCGCGAGCAATGGCTTGTCGACCGGCTGGCCGGCACCCTCCAGCAGGTCTACGGTCACCCACCCTGTCTCGATTCGGCGGGCGAGGCGTACCGGCTGGCCTTGCTGATGGCGAGCTCGTCTCCGGACGCATTGCAATGCCCGACCACGTGGCAGGCGGGCGGAGTCGCGGTCCCGGCCCCGGCCCGTGATGACTATCCCTTCCTCTACCTGCGCCAGCGAACCATACCCGGCTTTTACCTGCTGACGCTGGCCCTGATCCTGGCGGCCGCCCTCCTGCTCCTGCGGGTCACGGCCGGCCCGCTCCGGCCGATGCGCCGCTATCTCGACCTGTTCTGTATGGGCGCCGCATTCCTGCTGCTCGAAACCAAGAATGTCGTCCAGTTCGCGCTGCTCTTTGGCACCACCTGGTTCGTCAACTCGCTGGTCTTCATCGGCATCCTGCTGGCGGTCTACCTGGCCATCGAGGTCGCTCGCCGGCTCGACCTCGGTCCATCCTGGCGTCTGTACGTTGCCCTGCTGCTGGCACTGGCGGGCGCCTGGGTCGTACAACCGAATCTGCTGCTCGGGCTGGTGGTGGTCCCGCGGTTCCTGGTCGCGACCGTGGTCGCCTTCATCCCCGTCTTCCTGGCCAACCTGATCTTTGCCAAGCGCTTCCGTGACGTCGCGTCCTCGAGCCTGGCCTTCGGCGCCAACCTACTGGGGGCCATGGTCGGCGGCATCCTCGAGTACGTATCACTGATCACGGGGTACCGGGCCCTGCTGGTCCTGGTGGCAGTCCTCTACGCCGCGGCCTTCGGCCTCCAACGATTCCAGCCGCACCGGGTTGCTCAGCAGCTCCCGACCGGATTTGTCGCGTAGTCCAGGATGGCGACCGAATCCTCGGTAATCCGCGAAACAGGGCCTGCGGCCGTCGGCTCCACTGCCGTCGACGAGCGCTGGCTCGCTTCGTATCCCCCGGATGCGCCACGCGTCAATAGTGCAGGGCGCTGCCGGTCGGTTGGCGATGTGGCTTAGCTATTGGATCCGAGAGGCAGGGGCAGGTTGGACCCAACGATCAATCCGAAGCAGCTCGTGGCACCAACCCGGCATCCGCTCATGGCGTAGGTGACCCGAACCCGACCCAGGCTCCAGGACTCGACCTTGAAGACCTCGCTCGACCGGCGAAAGCTGCCGGCGCTGACTTCGGTCCACCCATGGCGGGTGAGGTAGTCCCGATACCAGGCCAGCACGCCGCTCGGCGAGCTGGAGGCGTCTGTCGCCAGCAGCGCCGAGCTGTGCGCGGGAATCGGATCGCCCATGGTGGTCGACTGGCCCAGGGTCTCCACGGCGAGAACCGTGCTGCCGGGATAGTAGAGGTGCGCCTCCGGCTTGTTGTTGACGGCCAGGTAGCTCGGGATGTCGCCGTAGTTCAAATTCACAAAGGGCGCCAGCGCTACAACTCCCAGCAGGAGGACGGCAACGGTCAGCAGGATGGCTCCCAGGATGAGCGCCAGGTGAAAGGCCCGCGGTAAGGATGGCAACGCGTGGGCGCGGGGAAGGGCGACGGCTGCGGTGCTGATGCCGTGAGCCTAAGAGCGAGACCTAAAGCTTTGCCTTTCGACTTGACCCCGGCTGGCAAACGGATTGAGACCGTTACCCGCGGATCGGGATTACCGCGGAAGGCTCCTGGGACGACGTCATCCCGGATGAGAGCCTGACGACCCGGTTCCCCGGCGCCTCCTAACCTTCGTTCCAGCAGGCCGGTTCCCCTACCATGACGGAAGCGCCACGCGTGCGTTCGGGGGGAGGAAGGGATGTCCGGGCCGCAGAGCGACGACGGCGACCGCCGAATGGAATACCGGCGTACTGGCCGCAGCGGCTTGAAGCTGCCCCAGCTTTCCCTCGGCCTCTGGCAGAACTTCGGTGGCGACCACCCATCGGAAGTCCAGCGGGCCATCATCCGGCGGGCGTTCGACCTGGGCATCACCCACTTCGACCTGGCCAACAACTATGGGCCGCCCTACGGCTCGGCCGAGCAGCACTTCGGTCGCATCCTGGCGTCCGACCTGGCTGGACACCGCGACGAGCTGGTGATCTCGAGCAAGGCCGGCTACGACATGTGGCCCGGGCCGTACGGCATCGGCGGCTCGCGCAAATACCTGCT
>DASPZT010000271.1:0-11094 GCA_035636135.1 Candidatus Limnocylindria bacterium
CGTACGGCTTGGTCAGGCACTCGTCGCAGCCGGCCTCCAGGGCGGATTCGCGGTCGCCGACCATGGCGTGGGCCGTGGTGGCAATGATGGGGATCGACGCTAGCTGCGGGTTCGCCTTCAACGTCCGCGCAGCGTCCCAGCCGTTGATTTCCGGCAGGGACAGGTCCATCAGGATCAGCGTGGGCCGCAACCGTTCCGCCATCGCGATCGCTTCCCGGCCATTGCCGGCCACCTCGCAGTGATATCCGCGAGATATGAGCACCTTCAGCGCCATGCGCTGCATCATGGGGTCGTCCTCGACCAGAAGGATGAGCTGGTTCATGCTGCCTTGCCCTCCACATCCCCGGCAACCGCCCGCTGACCCAGCACCTGGCGGAGGGCGGCGATCAGCCCCTCCCGCCCCAGCTTGCCCTTGGCGACGAAGCGCTGGATGTTGCCGTCCAGGGTCAGCGCATCCTCATGCGTGAGCTCCTTGGCGCTTACGATGACCACCGGCACCGTTGCCGTGGCCGGGTTAGCGCGCATCCGCGCCACCACTTCGAATCCACTCATGCCCGGCATCATGAGGTCGAGCAGCACCAGGTCGGGCGGCGCCTGGCTGATCGCCGTCAGCGCCTGCTCGCCGTCCGCCAGGGTGGTCACCTCGGCCCCTTCTTCCGTGAGCATCTTGGCCAGCATGTTGCAGACCGCCGGGTCGTCATCGACCACGAACAACCGCCGCTCCTTGAGGTCGGGCAGCAGACGGTGCACCTTCAGCAACAGGTCATTCCGGTCAAACGGCTTGGGCAGGTAGTCGGAGGCGCCCAGCGAGAACACCAGCCGGTTGTCCTCCACGATCGAGACCACCACCACCGGGATGCCGGCCGTGGTCGGATCGGCTTTCAGCTCCTCGAGTACCCACCAGCCGGAGGCGTCGGGCAGCAGGATGTCCAGGGTGATCATCACCGGTCGGGCCGACCGCGCCAGCGTCAGCGCGTCGGCGGCGTTGGCCGCCTGCACGGTCTTCCATCCCTCCTGCTCCAGGTGGCGGACGATCAGGTGCCGGACGCTGGCATCGTCATCCACCACCAGGATGGCGGTGCCACCGATCCCCTGGGCCGGTCGGCCGGTAACCCGGCGCGGCTCCGCTTCGGTCACCGACGGCGTCGTGAAGACGGGCATGGTGAAACTGAACGTGCTTCCCATGCCCGGCTCGCTGACCACGGCGATCGCTCCGCCGTGCATCTCCACCAGCCGGCGTACGATGCTGAGACCCAGTCCGGTGCCGCCGTGGCGGCGGGTGGTGCTGCCGTCCCCCTGGACGAACTCGTCGAAGATCACTTTCTGTGCCTGGGCCGTGATGCCTACGCCGGTGTCGTGGACCGAGATCCGGACCATCCGACCGGCCGGCTGCGCGCGGACATCGATCTGTCCCTTGCTGGTGAACTTGATGGCGTTGGACAGCAGGTTGGTGAGGATCTGCTTGAGCCGAAGCGAATCGACCTGCAGCGGCGGCAGCTCGGGCGGGAGGTCGAGTTCGATGGGTATCCCTTTCTCCTGGGCGAGCGGCCGGAGGCTTTCGACCACCGCATGGATCACCGCCGGCAATTGCACGCGCTCGACCGTGAGGTCCATCTTGCCGGCCTCGATCTTGCTGAGGTCCAGAATTTGATTGATCAGCGCCAGGAGCGATTGGCCGCTCTTGTGGACCTGGGCGACGTCGTCCTTTTGCTCCGTCGTGAGTGGACCGTCGACGCCGTCGAGGAGAATCTCCGAGAACCCGATGATGGCCGAGAGCGGTGTGCGCAGCTCGTGCGAGATGTTGGCCAGGAACTGCGACTTAAGCTGATTGGCGCGTCCCAGCTCCTGGTTGGCGGCCTGGAGCTCTGACGTGCGCTGGCGCACCTTGCCCTCCAGGGTCTGGTACGCGGCACTGAGCTGGGTCGCCATCTGGTTGAATGCGTTGGCCAGCTCGATGTGCTCGCGGGCTGCCAGGTGGCGCGGCACCCGGGCCCGCTGGCCGAACTCGCCGGCCGCAAAACGATGGGCAACCGCGCTCAGCTCCGTCACCGGGCGGGCCAGCCAGAGCGCCGCCACAAAGGCCAGGACCAGGGCCATCACCACGGCCACCACCAGCCAGGGCAGGAGGCTGTACAGCACGAGATGGCTGAAGGCGGCTTGCAGCTCGGAAACCGGCTGGGACACCCAGACCTTCCAGGCGACCATGGGAACGGTGGCGAAACCCGCAACCCGCGGCACATTGCCCTCCAGGTCGGTGTAGCGGCTGACCCCCGTCTCCTGGCCGAGCGACTGCTGGAAGACCCCCTCAGCCGAAGCGTCGCGCGCTTCCACCCACCAGTCGGAATTTGGGTGCGCGATCACCCGGCCTTGTCGGTCGACCACCACCACCTCGCCTTGATTGCCCACCTTGCTGTACCCGGACAGCCGCTGGATCTCCTCGAGGTCCACGGTGCCGGCCAGGTAGCCGACCAGGGTGCGCTGGCTGTCGAAGATGGGGACCGCGATCACGATGGCGGGCACGTTGAAGTTTCCGCGCGGCCGGATCAGGTCGGAGTACGTCGTCCGTGGCCGGAATGGATTCAACACGCCGGCGATGTAGGGCCGGTCGTGGTAGTCGGTGCCGATCAGGGACGGCGGGTCGGCGGCCACTGCCCGCCCCTCCAGGTTGCCGACGTACAGCTGCAGCAAGGGGACCTGCGCCTTGTGCGTGGCGGCCAGCACCATGTTGACGCTTGATGGATCGAAACCCGGTTGGTTCCAGGCGTGGATGGCCCGGTCATCGTCTTCGATCTGGTTGACCGTGCTCTGCAGGGTCGCCGTCTGGTCGAGGACGAAACCGTAGATGGCCTGGGCCAGGGTGGCCGCCAGCCGCTCGTGGGTCTGATGGACGCTGTCATCCTGGGCCCCGGAGAGGGCGGAGACGCGCTGGGCTCCAAAGAAGAGGAGGGGCGCAACTCCCACCAGGAGGAACCCCACGCTCAGGTACCAGCGCAGGCTGGGGGCACGGTTCGAGGCGGAGCCCACGATCGCTAAACGCGCGTCCGGGGCCAAATTTGCGGCCAATTCGGGCCGGTGTGGCGGGCCTTCTTGACCGTCCCCGCCCCCGCTGGAAGGGGCAGGGGAGGGGGAAAGCTGGGGCTACGATTGCGGCTGTGACAAAGCAGGAACGGGCCCGCCTGGCGGTCGAGCGGCTGGCGGCGGTCTACCCGGCGGCCACCGAGCTGGCCCACCAGGGGCCGTTCCAGATGCTGATCGCGACCATCCTCTCGGCCCAGACCACCGACCGGGCGGTGAATAGTGTCACTCCGAAGCTCTTTGCCCGCTACCCGGACGCCCAGAGCCTGGCCCACGCCGATCCGGCGGCGGTGGAGCGGTTGATCAAGCCCACCGGATTCTTCCGGGTGAAGGCGAGGACCATCATCGCCTGCAGCCGGGCCCTGGTGGAGCGCTTCGGCGGGGAGGTGCCGCCCTCGATGGAGGACCTGGTCACCCTGCCCGGCGTCGGCCGCAAGACGGCCAACGTGGTCCTCGGCGTGGCATTCGGGATCCCCGGATTCGCGGTGGACACCCACGTGATCCGGCTGACCAACCGGCTCCGGCTCACGCGCAGCAGGGACCCGGTGAAGATCGAAGCCGAGGTGACGAAGCTGATCCCGCGGGAGGAATGGACCGGCTTCAGCCTTCGCCTCATCCTGCACGGCCGGCGGGTCTGCGTGGCGCGGACGCCAAACTGTCCCGCGTGCGTCCTCAACGACTTCTGTCCCTCGTCAACCGTCGGCCGGCCGCCTCGCCGACGAGCGGCCCGGCCGGCAGCCCGCCGCCGCCGGCAATTGACAACGGTCGCCGGCTAGTTCATAACGGTCCCCATGCGCGCGCGCCGTCCGGACGGCCCAACCATCGTCGGCATACTCCTGGTCCTGCTCGGGCTGGCATGGCTGCTCGGACGCGTGGCGAACGTCGACATGACCCAGGTGCCCTGGCCGCTGTACGTTATCGTGCCCGGGGTCGTCATGTTCCTGCTCGGTGTGCCGGCTCGCGACCGGGGTGGAGAAGGGCTAGCGGTGGTGGGGGCAATGGTGACGGTGACCGGGCTGATCCTCCTATACCAGGACGCCACCGGGCATTGGGAGAGTTGGGCATACGCGTGGGCCCTGATCGCTCCGGGCGGCGTGGGGTTGGGACTGCTTCTATTTGGCCTGCTCGGCGGGCGGCGCGGCTTGATCGATTCCGGGGCCCGCACGGCGCTGGCGGGGCTTGCCATCTTCCTGGTGGGGGCAGTGTTCTTTGAGCTGATCCTGAACATCGGCGGTGATCACTTCGGCCAGCCAGGGCGAGTGACGCTGTCCATCGCGCTGGTCGTCTTTGGCCTGCTCTGGCTGGCGCTGAATCTGCGCCCGTTTCGCCGCTGACCATCGATTGATGTTCAGACACCCCCTCCCTGACCCTCCCCCTGAGGGGAAGGGGAAATTTGGATGCCACTGCCCGTGAGGGAGATTCGGCAGAGATTCGGGGTGTAACGTCGGGCGGCCGCCTTCGTTGTTCTCGGCATGAGGACGATGGCGCGCCCCATTCCGCTGGTTGTGGCACTCGTGCTGGGTAGCTGCGGGTATCCGCCAGTCGTCTCCACACTCCCGAGCGGCGTGCCAACCTCGCCCGCGTCGTCACCGAAGTCGTCGCCCTCCGCGAGTCCCTCGGATTCGGCCGCGCCCACGACGACCCCGGTTCCGACCGAGCCACCCTTCGATGTGCCGCGGCTGGCGGCCATCCAGATGGTGGGGCGTCTGGGTTGGGCCGTCGGTTCCGGCGGGATCTACGCCACCACCGATGGCACCCACTGGGGGCTGCAGTACCGGTCGGACGAGGCCTTTGGCGGCGTGGACTTCATCAGTGCCAGCACCGGCTGGGCGGTCGGCGTCCGCCACCTGTTTGGGACGACGGATGGCGGCGCCCACTGGACCGCCATCGGGCAGGGACCAAAGCCCCTCCGGTCCGTGCACTTCGCTAGCGCGACCCAGGGGTGGGGCATCGCCGGGGGCTCGAACATCGCATCTGTGCACGGGTGGTTGATTCCCGCGGGCCTCGGCACCCTGGTTCGCACGGCTGACGGCGGCCAAACCTGGCAACCGATGGATTCGCCGGCGGACCCGCAGACCGCCTGCTTTAGCGACCCGAGCCTGGGATGGCTGGGGACAGCCAGCGGTGGGGTCTACCGATCGGTGAACGGCGGGGCATCCTGGCAGAAAGTGCTTCAACGTGCCAACGTGGCGGGGGGAATTCCGCAGACCACGCTGATCGAGTGCGCGGGTCCCGGCGCGCTCTGGGTCGACTTCGAAGGCGGCTCAGCCGCGGCTGGACACATTCCCTACATCGCCTATGCGACCCAGGACGGGCAGCACTGGCAGGCCGTGCTGGGAGAGTCCATGACCGAGGGCAGCTTGATGCCCGGGCTGCCCGCCGGCCCGGATAGCTACCCGGGGAGCTTCAGCGTCATCGACCCCCAGCATGCCGCCTTCGTCGGCGATGGCCCCATTGCCGACCGGGCCACCGCGGTGATGGCGTGGAGCGACTGCTGCAGCCGGACGGTGACCGCCACCGGCGCCATCCGGAGCGTCCAGCAGACGTTCGGGGCCGCCTTCGTCTCCACGACCACCGGCTGGGTCATCGTTCGAACAGACGCCAACGCGTTCGCCATCGAGGTGACCCGCGATGGTGGTTGGACGTGGACGCCCCAGCTGACTGTGGCTGCCTGAGGTCGAGCTACACCCCTCCCTGGCCTCCCCTGAGGTGGCGGGACAGTCTTGAACCACCCCGCGCGGGAACATCTTCATAATTGTGCGATGCGCATTGGGATCCTCACCGGGGGTGGCGATGCGCCCGGCCTCAACGCAGCTATCAGGGGCGCTGCCCGGCGGGCCTTCCACAAGGGCTTTCAGGTGTCCGGGATCAAGAACGGATGGGCTGGGCTGGTGGGCCGGGGTGATGTCGAAGACCTGACGCCGGCCTCGGTCCGCGGCATCCTGCCCCTGGGTGGGACCATCCTGGGTACGTCGCGGACCAACCCGATGAAGGAGAAGGACGGCATCCCCCGCGTGGTCGCCCTCCTGCAGGCCAACGGTGTCGACGGACTGGTCGCCATCGGTGGCGACGACACGCTCTCCGTGGCCGCGGCCATGAGTGATGCGGGCTACCCCGTGGTCGGCGTGCCCAAGACCATCGACAATGACCTGGCGGTCACCGAGTTCTGCATCGGCTTCGACACCGCGGTGGGGGTCGTGGTCGAGGCCCTCGACCGGCTGCACACCACCGCGTCGGCGCACCACCGGGTCATGGTGGTAGAGGTGATGGGCCGGGACACGGGGTGGGTGGGAATGGTGGGCGGCCTGGCTGGCGGCGCCGACCTGATCATCATCCCGGAATTTTCGGTCTCGCTCGACCAGGTGGTCGAACACCTCCACCGGCGCCGTGGGGAGGGCAAGGACTTCAGCATTATCGTCATTGCCGAGGGCGTGAAAATGCCTGAGCTCGAGCCGGCGGTGGCCGCCGCCGCCGCGGCCGAAAAGCGGGACGCGTTCGGCCATATCCAGCTGGCCAAGCAGGGTGTAGGGGATGCGCTCAGCACCCGCATCGAAGACAAGACTGGGTTTGA
Organism: Candidatus Limnocylindria bacterium; assembly: GCA_035636135.1. Lineage (GTDB taxonomy): Bacteria > Chloroflexota > Dormibacteria > CF-121 > CF-121 > CF-121. The sequence goes on from DASPZT010000271.1 coordinate 6,647, forward strand.
GACTCGCGTGACGGTGCTCGGCCACTTGCAGCGCGGCGGGTCGCCCTCCCCGGTGGACCGGATCTGGGCCACGCGCCTGGGTGTGGCGGCCACGGATCTGCTGGCTGCCGGGCGGGCGGGGGTTATCCCGATCCGGCAGAATGGCGAGGTCACCATTGTCCCCCTGCGCGAGGTCATCAAGGAGACGCGGCGCGTGCCCCGCGAGCTCTACGAGCTCTCCGCGGTCTTTGGCTAGGGGTCAGCCAGGTTTTCGCGGGATCCTCCCCTGCCCCTCCCTGGAGGGCGGGACCAGACGTCGGCGCTAGGCGGGCCTCTTCCGCCGTTTCTTGTCGGTGTACAGCGTGGTATCGGCGGCCGCCAGCAGCTGCTCTGGCGTTCGGCCATGGTCGGGATAGGTGGCGATTCCGAGACTGATCCCGGGAATGGTAATCAGCTGACTCCCGGCCAGGAATGGGTGCCGGCGGATGGCGTCCTGGATGCGGGCACCCACCACCGCGGCCGGTCCGGCCAGCGTGGCGGGCAGGAGGACCACGAATTCATCGCCACCGAACCGCGCTACCAGGTCCTCGCCCCGCACGGCCTCGATCAATGCGCTGGCCACCTCGCGCAGCAGCGCGTCCCCGGCCATGTGGCCGTGGGTATCGTTCACGATCTTGAGCTGATCGACATCGAGAAAGACCACGGAGAACGCCTCGTTGTGGCGCTCTGCGTGGGCGATCTGGTGCTCGATCCGCTCCAGCAACACCCGCCGGTTGGCCAGCCGCGTCAGGGGATCGCGAGTCGCTTCCCGCTTCAGCAGGTCGTGCATCTGCGCCGCCTCCAGGGAGGCCGCGAGTTGCGACCCCACGGCCGACATCAGCGTGAGGTCGCCCTGGGTGAATGCGTCAAGGGACTGGCTCTCGGCGTCCAGCACGCCGATCACCCGGCCGCGGCTGGTCAAGGGAAACGCCAGCTCGGACTGGACGCTCGAGTCCGTACCGGTGTAGCGGGGATCGACGGTCACATCCGGGATGATCAGGGGCTGGCCGTGGGCGAAGACCCACTCCGCCACACCGTTGCCGGCCGGCCGAGTCTGATGCTGGCCCGGCGAGGCCTGTCCGCTGGCGGCCCATCCCTCCAGCCGACCGTCATCGGTGGGCAGGATGAGGGAGACCCGGTAGTAGCCGGCCACGTCCCGGACGATGTCGACGATGCGCGCCAGGAGGACGTCGAGTTCCAGTACGGCGCCGATCTCCTGGCCGACCCGATGGATGATCCGGAGCTCGCGCGAGTCCGCGACGGTCAGGACGTCGCGAGGCCCACCGGTGGGGGTCTGAGGGGCTTCATGGCCCTTCTTCATCTCGGCCAGCAGCTGGGCGTACCACGCAGGCTGGCTCGCGGCAGCGTCGCGGATCATCTGCACGAACGGTGGCACCAGCGCCGGATCCAACCCGATACCGGCGAAACGCTCGAGCTCCTCAAGGGCGGCCGGCAGCTCGGTGATCGTGAATCCGGGCATGTCAAAGGTGATGCTGAAGAAGGCGTTCACCAGCGTTACGACGCGGGTCTCCAACGGGATCGCCTCCCCCTTCAGGCCGTCGGGATATCCCTCCCCGTTGACCCACTCATGATGGGCGCGCACCAAGGGCGCCAGGGCCGCCAGCGGCGGGAAGCGTTCCAGGATCTCGGCGCTTCGGATCGGGTGGGAAATCATCACGGCGCGCTCCTCCGGTGCCAGCCGGCCGCGCTTCCGGAGGATGGCCTCGGGGATGCCCAGCTTGCCGAGGTCCTGGAGCAGCAGGGTGTAGTGCAGCCGGCGCCGGGCTGCGCTATCCATGCCGAGTTGCTTGGCGAAGCGTTCGAGGAGCCGGACATGCACGCTGGCATGGTGGCCAGACTGGTCACGCAGGTCAACGGCCATGCCCAGGGTCTGCACCATCGCTTCTTCCGACGCACGGGCCTCCGCTAGCAGTCGGGTCGCCTCGACGACGGCAGCCGTCTGGTTGGCGAAGGCCGTCACGGCCGGCAGGTCAGCCGGGCGCAGATTGGGTCCGCTGACCGTGATGGCGCCCAGCAGTCGATCGCGCGCGACCATCGGTGCCGAGATGGCGGTGCGCAGGTCCATCTGCCGGGCGACCGTGGCGGCGTCGGTGTGCTGGCCAGGCGGCAGATTCGCCTCCACCCGCTTCACGATCTCGCCGGGATCGCCTAGGTACTGGGCCCGCCGAGTCTCACAGGTCCGCTTGAGGCTCGGAATGTTTTCAAAGGACAGGATTCGGCCGACCGTCTGCGGATCGTCCTCGCCCGCGGGATGAAGCGGGTGGGCATAGGCGATCCGAAGCCCGGAGCCGTCGGGCACCACCAGGAAATACCAGGAGCCGAGCCCCACCGTCGCCAGCCGGCGGGCCACCGCCTCGAAGATCTCGTGCTCGCTACCCAGCTGCAGGGCATCCATGCCGGCCTCGCTGAGCGCGGCCAGGAAACTGGGACCCATGGATGCGGTGGTCTCAGCGCTCGCCACCGCGAACTGCGCGTAGCCGGCGGCCACCAGCCGGTCTGGCCGGAAGAACCATCCCCGGCCGACCCGCTCGCCAGGCAAGCGACCGCTTCGGGCGTGCCGGCGGACAACTTCGGGATGGCGCTGGATAGTGCGGGCAACTTCATCCACCGACAGCAGCCCGAGCTCCCGGGCCAGGGACGCGTCGTCCTGTTGTGTCACGCGACGCTCCACAGTCAGAGCAACGAAGGAAGCCGGCGGTTCCTACGTCGTACCAGCGGTGGATGCGAAGCCCTCCGGACCGATGCCGGAGCGCCGCTCGATCCTCGTCGTGGACGATAACGGCCCCAGCCGCGATGCCATGGGGAGCATGCTCTCCACCCTGGGCTTCTGGACCGAGGGTGCCGCCGACGGCGCCGAAGCACTGACGGCGGCGAAGCGTCTCCAGCCGGACCTGATCCTGATGGACGTGGAGATGCCGACTATGAACGGGCACGAGGCCTGCCGGCGATTGAAGGCCGACCCGGCCACCCGGGATATCCCGGTGCTGATGATGACCGGCTTCGACCCCCGGCCGGAACGGCCCAAGATAGTGGAGTCGGGCGCCGACGACCTGATCGTCAAGCCCATCCCGATGCGCGACCTGCAAGTCCGGGTGCGCGCGTTGTTGCGCCTGCGCGAGCTGCGGCGCGAGATGCACACCACCCAGGCCAGCCTGCGCGAGCTGGTCAAGCGGGAGAACCCGTCCGGGTCCAAAACGCCCCTCGACGACCAGGTGGCGGTCACGGCCCAGGCGATCGCCCGCCTGATCGGCCTCGACGCCGAGGACCAGGAAGTGGCGTACCACGCGGGTCTCCTTCACGACATCGGGCAGATTGGCCTCCCGGAGGAGCTGCTCACTCGGCGCGGGTCGCTGATGCCCGACGAATTCGCCCAGATCCAGCAGCACACCATCCTGGGTGCCGAGATCGCCGGCCCCTTCCGGCCGGCGTCGGTCCTGGCCCCCGCCATCCGCCACCACCATGAGCGTTGGGATGGGTCGGGCTATCCCGACAAGCTCCAGGGTCCCGCCATCCCCATGATGGCGCGCATCGTCTCCGTGGCCGACGGCTTCCAGGCCCTGATCACGGACCGGCCCTACCGCAAGGCCTTCCCGGTGGCCAAAGCGCTGGAGATCCTGGCGCAGGGCTCGGGAAGCCAGTGGGACCCGCGGCTGGTGGCGGCCTTCGCGACCTCGTCCCTCCCGCAGCGGATCGCCGGGGTCTCGGATGAAGACACAGCAAAGATCGCCTGAGGTACCTCCCGTAAGGAGGACGAGTTTAGAGTTTTGAAAGGGCAGCCCGGAAAACCGCTGCCTGCTCGCTGATCGGGTGGCGGAAGTCCCGCCACTGATCACGCTCCACCGTCAGCTGGGTTTCGAGAGTCAAGACCGTGGCGTCGTGCTGGTCCGCCGTCCGGCTGGCGAACTGGAGGGACGGCACCAGCCAGCAGTCGGGGAAGAAGCGCCCAAGGTGCAAGTCGAAATAGTAGAAGCCCAGCCAGAAGTCCTCCGCGGGGACAAAGGTGCGCCGGCGCACCAGGTGGTGGATACTATCGCGCTCCGCCAGCCGATCCGTGCCTTTGATCTGCATAAACAGCGCGTGAAAAGAGTCCACGCGCTGGATAAGCAGGTCGCGGCCGGCGATGTCGCTGGCTGGCCGGAAGGGCAGCAGGTCGTCTTCGCTCCCGCGCAGGAGCTCCGCGATCTGGGACAGCTCGTAGAAGGCGCCCTGCTCCTGGTGCAGCGCTGGAAACTCGGGGGGCGTGGCGGCCTCGGCCGGCAGTCGCGGGGAAGGTGCCATCGGTTCCCAGAGCGTGGCCAGCGTCGTTCGGTACCGGCTCATCGCGTCCCGACCCGTCGGTGAGGCCGTGATCTCCAGTACCGCACCCGTCGCAGCGTCGTTCCCGTGGCTCGAGCCGCACGAGCTCGCCC
>DASPZT010000272.1:0-6043 GCA_035636135.1 Candidatus Limnocylindria bacterium
CGTCCCCTGCTGGAACGGACTCGCGAGCTGCGCGGCGCGAAGACTGGGGGAGTTCGCTGGAAGGAAGGACAGGTTATTGGTGTCCGTCACGCTCGACAGCGACGGGAGAGTAAGAGTGGCGACGACCGTGGCCAGGACCCATACCAGGACAATCAGAAATCGAAATCGGATGGCGAACCCGCCCAGCCAACGAAAGAGTGAGAAGCGTGGTCCGCCCCTGGTTGTCCCGGCCGTGGAGAGTGCCTCTGAGTTCGCGGGCGGTGCCATTAGAGTTCGCCCTCCTTCATTGAGTGGACCATAGCCTACCATAACTATAAAGTTTGTCAATTATTTAGATCATTTGCTATACTAGGCGGCATGCGTGGCGATATCGCTCCTCCACCCGCCCTCTCAGTAGCCGACGAGATCTGGAGTCTTCTGTTCCGGCTCTCAGACGACCACTTCCGCGAGCGCATCTCCCCCACCCTCGAGGGGTTCCAGCTGTCGAGGCCGCAAGCGTTCCTCCTATACGAGGTGAGATCCGGCCGCCCGCTGTCGCAGCACGACGTGGCCGACCGGCTTCACTGCGAGCCCTCCAACGTGACCGGCCTAATCGACCGCCTGGAAGCCAAGGGGCTGGTTGAGCGGCGTCCCGACCCGGCGGATCGCCGGGTCAAGAGGCTGCTGGCAACAAAGAAAGGCCGTGCCTTGATAACCAAAGTGATGGACCGGTTTTTCAAAGCTCCACCGAGCGTCAATCGGCTCTCGACTGAGGAGCAGCGGACCCTGCGCGACCTGCTCCGCAGGTTAGCTGACGCCGGTGTTGAACGCCAGACTGTTGCTGGCAGCCTTCACAAGATCTGAACACCCCTGGATAGGTCGCTCCTGACATCTCTCCCATGGGTTGACACTATCTGGCCGGGTCCTGAGGGGGCCATGGGGAACCGCGGGTGGAAGGTAGGGCTTCCCAACCTGCCGCGGCAGCTTGGGGCCCGGGTCCACGCCCTGCTCCGGCGCCGCTTGCGCCCAGCCAGCGAGTCAACGCGCTGAAGGGCGGCAAAACTGCATCCGAGTTCACGCAGCGTGGTCTGCGGCTGGACGAGCGCTCCCGGGCGCCACCTGACACCCATCGATTAGGGAGCCCTCCAAGTTCAGCGCCCACAACTACACATAGACGTGCTAATCAAAAGTGATATCGGAGCGGGAGACGGGACTCGAACCCGCGACCATGTACTTGGAAGGCACACGCTCTACCAGCTGAGCTACTCCCGCTCGCTGGCCAGTAGTTTACCGGGAGGTTGACGCATTTACCCTGGCTGGCCGCAGTAAGGTCGGTCGCAGATCAGCGACGGCGAACCCAGACAAGATGTTCTAGCTGGCTGAGCTCCCGGACTGCCTTATCGCTGGGCGCCATCCTGAGCGCTGGTCCAGTCAGCGGCTTAAGCACTGTCTTGCCCAGGTCTTTGGCCGCGACCTGGGACGGGCGCCAGCGATCCTTTGAGTCGGGACTCATGCTGGCCTGGAACCCAAAGTGCCAGGTGTCGCCGACCGGACGGGGCGACGCGTGGCGATGCATGTCCTCGGAGCTAACGAGGAAGAGAGGATCCCGTGAGCCCATACGCGCCAGGTCCAGACACATGATCAGGTACCAGAACGACGGATCCGAAATGAGCCGGTCTTTCGGCACATGGAAGTTGATCGCCAGGTTGTAGGAGCGAAACCGGTGCTGCAGAAAAATAGCGCTCTTGACCTGGAGCGCCAGGTTGGCCCTGAAGTCTCCGTTGACGTGCACCTCGAAGTCGCGTCGGTCATCGTCTGACACCGGGACCGCCGGCTCCACCTGGCCATCAGTGCCGAGGATCAGCAGCTTGGCGCACTCGTACTGGGCAACGACTCCTTGCTGGACGCTGCTGATCGGGCTCATCGATCAGGTAACACCCCCACCCTAACCCTTCCCCCGAGAGGCGGGACATGCACCTTAGGGGCGGTCTTCGACCCAGGATTCGCCGTCAGTGTAGACCTCTTTCTTCCAGATGGGCACCGACCGCTTGAGCTCGTCGATCAGCCACTCGCAGGCGTCGAACGCTTCGGCCCGGTGGGGCGCCGCCACCGCGATCACCACGCTGACGTCGCCGACCGACAGCGTCCCGGTGCGATGGATGATGGCCACATCCGATATGGGCCAGCGCGAACGGGCTTCCGCCGCCAGGCCTTCGATCTGCCGTTGGGCCATAGCCCCGTAGACCTCGTAGACCAACGCCCGCACCATGCGGCCGTGGGATTCCTCCCGGACGATTCCAGTAAAGGTCACGACCGCGCCCGCGCCGGCAATCTGGACGGCGGCCGCGATCGTGCCTGGATCAAGCGCCTCGTCTCGGATCTCGACCAGCGCTTGCCGGGCGCCGACCGCCCCGCCGCTGACCGGTGGGATCACCGCCAGTTCATCCCCGTCGGTGAGGCGGTCTTCCCACTGCGCGTATTCGGCGTTCACGGCGCAGCGGAACGACCGGGGCAGCGGGCCGAGGTGGAACTCATCGCTGAGCTGACGCCAGGCGTCGGCGGCAGTCGCTCCAGCGGGCAGGGCCAGTTCCACATTGGGACGGCCTACTAGCTCGCGCGGCTTGGCGAACAGGACCACTCGAACGTTCATTTCGCCCATCATAGCTGGGCCCGAACGGGGATCCTGGGCAGGAATATGAGCTGTATTCGGATCTTCGGACAATTTAAGCCCCTCCCCTACCCGCCCAGGGGGGGAGGGGAAATCATCGGCGCCCACCCCACGGGGGAGGGAAAATCTTTGGGGGGACAATCTCAGCGGAACAGGTCGAGCGCCGGGTCGCGGCGCAATACCCGGGCGTCGCCTTCGCCGCGCACGTCGAGGCCACGAACCACCGCCGCCGGGACCCGGTCCAGCTTGCGCATGACCAGCTCGGCGGCCGCCGCCAGCTCATCGGCGGTGGCCAGCACCGTGCCCTGCAGCTGGTATCCGTCTTCATCCCGGGCGCCGCGGTAGTCGGTCAGGCAGGCGACCCCAGCAGCGCCGATGGCGACGTTGACCTGGCCCTCTCGCCAGGCGCGTCCGAAGCTGTCCGAGATCACGACGCCGACCGCGACCCCGGTGGCTTGCGCCAAGCGCTGCCGCAATGCCGCCGCCGAGGCGTCCGGATCAACCGGAAGGAGCACCGCCTGGTCCACCCCACCCGTATTGGACCGATCCACCCCGGCGTTGGCGCAGACGAATCCCTGGCGGGTCTCGGAGATCAGGACGCGGGGGGCGACCCGGACGATCCGCACGGACTCGCCAAGGATGACCTCCACGTGGCGAGGCTCAAATCCGGTCACGCCGGCCAGACGATTGGCCTCCGACCCGGGGGTCACCGTGTCCAGCCGTACTACCCGACCCTCGGCCTTGGATACGACCTTTTGGGTTACGACCACCACGTCCGTCTCTCCCGGGGTCAGCCCAACCCGTTCCAATGCCGCCAGCAAGAGACCAGCCAGGTCCGCCCCCGGCTCGACCTCCGGCAGGCCGCCGACCGGGACAATCGAGACTTGGGTCAAGCGCGGCGCTGCGGAAAGGCCAGAAGCCGCTCGCCGATCTTGAGGTCGCCCAGGACCTGAAGCGCGCGGGTCGGGGGGGCCCAACGAAGGTAGGCGGCCACGTCCTCGGGCCGGTCGAGGTCGACCGCCAGCGTCGGCAACGGAAGCACCACCATGCTGCGCCCCGAGCGCTCCGCCTCGTCCTGGTGCAACCGCAGGCTATCCTCCCCAAAGCGCAGGGCGATGCCGTGCGGTGGAACCAGCCGCAGGCCGTTGGTCCCCAGCCCGTCTCGGTCCGGCACCAGCACGACTTCGACCTCCGGACGGTAGGTGCACAGCGTCTGCAGATCGGCCAGGCTCACGCCCGGCACGTCGCCCGGGATGCTAACCGCCACGCTGAAGCCGCGATCCCAGGCCGCGTCGAAGCCCTGCCGGACAGCCGCGCTCTGGCCCTGGACGGCCCGGTCTTCGATCGGCTCGATGCCGTAGCGGGTGGCCAGCGCCCGGGCCTCCGGGTCCTCGGAAACGGCGAAATGCCCGATGCCTTGCACGCGACCGACCATTTCCAGGACGTCCTCGGCCATGGCCCGGGCCAGCTGGACGCGCTCAGCGCGTTCCAGCAGCCCATCCAGCCGGTGCTTGGCAGCGCCGAACGCCTTGATGGGGACCACGATGGCGAGGTTCACGCTGCTATCTCGGTCTGGACCAGGTTCAACGCAGTGGCGGCCACGGTTTGGGCGGCCTGCCGATCGTCGAGCAGGGTCGGCAGGGTGGCGACTCGATACCCCAACCCCGAGATGGCGGGACCCAGTCCCGCGTCTGCGGCGTCGAGGATGAAAGCGCAGGCCAGATCGCGGTACAGCTCCGCCACGCCCAGCGCACTCGCCTCCAGCCCCTGGGCCCGCATCAGCTCCACCGTCGGCCCCTTGACCGCCCGGCCCGCGATCAGGGGGGAGACGGCGACGCAGCGGCTGCGGGCCGGAACCAGCAGCTCGCGCATCCCCGGGACCCTCAGGATTGGTCCGATGCTGATGATGGGGTTGCTGGGTGCGATCACGATGGCCCGCGCACCCGCAATCGCCTCGGCGATGCCGGGCGCCGGCCTGGCCTCCTCGAGGCCGGTCCAGTAGATCTCGACAACGGCCGGCTGGCAGCGATCGCGCACGAAGTACTCCTGGAAGTGGGAGTCGCCGCGGTCGGTGCGCAGCCGAGTGGTAACGGGCTCGTTGCTCATCGGCAGGAGGCGGGCCCGAACGTGCAGCCGGGCCGCGAGCTCGTCCGTCACGCGGTCCAGGGAAACGCCGGCGGCCAGCCGCTCGGTCCGATAGACGTGGGTGGCCAGGTCCTGGTCGCCCAGCTGGAACCAGGTCTCCAGCCCGAGCCGGGCGAAGGCGCCCTGGGCGGTGAAGGTGTCGCCGCGAATCCCCCAGCCACGCTCCTCGTCGGCCAGCCCGGCCAGCCAGTACATCACCGTGTCCAGGTCCGGGGCGACGTAGAGGCCGTGCCAGCGAAGATCGTCGCCGGTGTTGACCACCACCAGCAGGTCGTCCGGCTCGACAACCTGGACGAGGCCCCGCAAGAAGCGAGCCGCGCCGACTCCGCCGGCTAGAACGAGCACGGGTCCCCCTGGGTTCATTCCACCCGCGCGCTGAAGTCTGGGTGCGTCATATATTGCTGCAGCTGTTCGCCTCCTCCGCTGTGCCGTGAAGGGTAGCGGATTCGGCGACCGAGGCGGGTGGCATACAAGTCATGATATTGGGAAGTGTCGTTTTTCCAGGCCCTGGTGCTGGCCCTCCTGCAGGGTGTCACCGAGCTCTTTCCGGTCAGCAGCCTCGGGCACACGGTCATCCTTCCCCGCCTGTTCCACTGGTCGATCGACCAGCGCGATCCCTCGTTCCTGGCCTTTGTGGTGCTGCTGCACGTGGGCACCGCTACCGCCCTCTTCATCTATTTCTGGGACGACTGGCGACCCATCATCGCCGCCGTGGTCCGCAGCCTAATCGCCGGGCGGATGACTGGATCCCCGGCGGAGAAGCTCGGCTGGCGGCTGGTAGCGGGCACCGCCCCCATCGTGCCGCTGGGCTTTCTCCTGGAACGGCAGGTGCGCGAGCTTTTCGCCAGCCCCCGCATCGCGGCCGCGTTCCTGATCGTCAACGGGGTGGGCATGTTCGCCGGTGAGCGGCTGCGGCGCCGGGCGCTGGCGACAGACCTGGAGCGCACGGACCTGGAGAACCTGTCCGTGCGGGCCGCGATCGCCATCGGCGCCTCGCAGGCGTTGGCCTTCCTGCCCGGGATCTCGCGCTCGGGAACAACCATCGTCGCCGGACTGTTTGCCAACCTCAAGCACGAGGCCGCCGCGCGTTTCTCCTTCCTGCTGGCCACTCCCATCATCGCGGGCGCGGGTCTGCTCGAGGTGCCGCAGCTGTTCGAGCCCAGCGCCCGCGCGCACCTGCTTGTCTACCTGATGGGAGGCGTCGTGGCCGGGGCTGCCGCATTTCTGAGCGTGGCCTTCCTCATGCGATAC
>DASPZT010000273.1:0-6568 GCA_035636135.1 Candidatus Limnocylindria bacterium
GGAGCTGCTCCTTGACCAGATCGGAGAATTCGATATCGTGATGCGTGGTGAGCGCCCCGAACGCGATGTGCCCCTCGGTCCGGCGGATGTAGTTGAGGTCCTTCACCCGTCCGATGTCCACCAGAAATGACGGGGTCGAGAGTCGCAGCTTCATCAGCGGTATCAGGCTATGGCCCCCTGCCAGCAGCTTGGACTCATCACCGTGCTTGACCAGCTCGGCCACGGCCTCGGGGACGGTCTTGACCGCGATGTAGTCGAAGGATGCCGGGATCATCGCTTTGACCCTCCGTTCTTGTGCATCAGGTGCCACACCTTGTCCGGGCTGGCCGGCATGTCGACATCCTTCACGCCGAATGGCTGCAACGCATCCACCACGGCGTTGATCACCGCCACCGAGGAGGCGATGGTGCCGGCTTCGCCGATGCCTTTGACCCCCAGCGGATTGGTCGGGCTGGGGGTCACCAGCGATTCAGTCTCGAACATGGGGAGGTCGGATGCGGTCGGGATCAGGTAGTCAACCAGCGTCCCCGTCTTCAGTTGTCCATCCTCGCCGTAGACTCCGTCCTCGAACAACGCTTGGCCGATCCCCTGGGCGATCCCACCGTGGATCTGCCCGTCGACGATCAGCGGATTCAGGCGAGTCCCACAATCATCGACCGCGACATAGCGCTGGATCTGCACCCGGCCGGTCTCGTCATCGATCTCGATCACGGCAATGTGGGCGCCGAAGGGCCACACGAAGTTGGGCGGGTTGAAGAAGGTGGTCTCGTCCAGGCCACCCTCCATCCCAGCCGGCAAGCGGTGGGGTTGGAATGCCGCCCCCGTGATCTCCTGGATGGTGACGGCCTTGGTGGGCGACCCCTTCACGTAGGCCTTGCCGTTCTCGTAGACGACATCCTCCTCGGCCGCTTCCAGCAAGTGGGCGGCGATCTTGCGCGCCTTCTCGCGCACCTTTACGGCGCTCAGGTAGACGGCGGTGCCGTCCACGGACGCACTCCGGCTGCCGTAGGTGTCCATCCCCATAGGGCCGATAGCGGTGTCACCGTGCACGACGTCGATGTCCTCCAGCGGGAGACCGAGTGTCTCCGCCACGATCTGGGCAAAGGGCGTCTCATGGCCCTGCCCGTGCGGCGAGCTGCCAATCACCAGGGTCGCTTTCCCCGTGAAGTGCAGGTTGAGGACGGCCATCCCCCAGAAGCCGATGCCGGCCGCGGCAGTGGTCGCCACGGATGGCCCGAGCCCGCAGATCTCAAGGTAGGTCGAGAGGCCGATCCCGATGTGTTTGCCTTGCTTACGCTTTTCGGCCTGGTCCTTCCGGAGCTGCTGGTAGGAAACCATCTCGAGCGCCTTGTCCAGGGTGGTGCTGTAGTCCCCCGAGTCGTAGGTCAACCCCATCAGGCTGGTGAACGGCTGCTCCTCCTTCCGGATGAAGTTCTTGCGCCGCACCTCCGACGGGTCGACCCCGGTCGCCTGGGCTACCAGGTCCATCACCCGCTCGATGATGTAAGTGGCTTCCGGTCGGCCGGCGCCCCGATAGGCATCCGTAGGGGTCTTGTTCGTGTAGACGCCGATGCCGCGACCATCCCAGGCCTGTAGCTTGTACGGACCCTGCATGAGGAGCAAGGCGATCGCCTGGAAGGTCCCGAACTGGCTGCAGTAGGCGCCCAGGTCGAGATACTGGGTGGCGCGCACGCCCAGCACGGTGCCATCCTTGCGGGCTGCCACCTCCACATCCCAGATCTGGGCGCGACCATGGTGGGTGGCCTTCATGTTTTCGCTGCGATCTTCGATCCACTTGACCCGCCGGCCGAGCTTGCGCGAGGCCAGCGCCGCCAGGACCTCTTCGGGATAGACGCGAATCTTGGACCCGAAGCCGCCGCCCACATCCGGGGCCACGACCCGCACCTGGCTCTCCGGGATCCCCAGGATCACCGCCAGCCAGACCTTGACGAAGTGTGGGATCTGGGTGGAGGACCAGACGGTGAGCGTGTTGGCGAAGGGCTTGTAGTCGGCGACCACGCCGCGTGGCTCCACGGCCACCGGGATCAGCCGCTGCTGCCGAATCCGCTGGCTGATCCGGACGTCGGCGTCCCGGAAGGCGGCCTCGATGTCGCCACCGGCCCGTTTCACGTCATAAGCCAGGTTCGATCCGAGCTCGTCGTGGAGGACGGGCGCGCCGGGGGCGATGGCCTTCTCCATGTCGACCACGGGGGGCAGGGATTCGTACCGGATGTCGAGGCGCTCAGCCGCATCCTCGGCGGCCGCTCGGCTCTGCGCCAGGACGATCGCCACCGGCTCGCCGACATAGCGAACCCGGTCAGTGGCGATGGGGTAGTGGGCCGGGTATTTCTTTTCGGGGACAAAGGAGACGGTCACCGGCAGCGGCGACTGGAACTCCGACGCCAACTCCTTCCCAGTGAACACTGCCAGCACGCCATCGGCCTGGCGCGCCCGGGCGGTGTCGATCCCCAGGATGCGGGCGTGCGGCTCGGTGCTACGCACCACGTACATCTGCACCAGCCCGGTCTGGGGCAGATCGTCGACGAAGCCGCCGGTTCCCGTAATCAGTTCCGGGTCTTCTCGGCGTTTGATGGACGCGCCAATCATTGTGGAGATTGCCATGTCAGCTCACCTCCTCACGAGACCGCGGCGGGGGCTTTGACTTCTTTGCCCGCCTGGGCGGCCATCGTCCGGGCCGCCGTCTGGATCGCCTTGACGATGTTCTGGTAGCCGGTGCAGCGGCAGAGGTTCCCCTCGATCCCCAACCGGATCTCCTGCTCGGTTGGGTTCGGATTGCGTTCCAGCAGTTGCTTGGCCGCCATGATCATGCCCGGTGTGCAGTAGCCGCATTGCAGACCATGCTCGTCCCAGAAGGCCTGCTGGAGCGGGTGCAGCTGGCTCCCCTGGGCGAGGCCCTCGATGGTGGTGATCTGGGCGCCGTCCGCCTGCACGGCAAAGACCGTGCACGATTTGACGCCGTGGCCGTCCATCTCGACGGTGCAGGCCCCGCAGTTGCTGGTGTCGCACCCGATGTGGGTCCCGGTCAGGCCGGCCTGCTCGCGAATGTAGTAGACGAGCAACGTGCGGGGTTCGACCTCGTGCTCGTACTGGGTGCCATTGATCGTCATCGCCACCCTGTGTCGCATGGCCACCTCCTCTGGCAAACGACTCAGACGCGGACGGGAACAAGCGGCCGAAATGGCCGGGACTGTGGAAGCGCCCCTTCCCAGCAAGGTATAGCACCGGCACCCTGCCGTGTCTAGATGGGGGAGCTCCGAAGGCCGGCGGTGGTCGGCGCGCCTAGGTGTCGGTCAGCACGTGCGCGAAGGCCGAGGCCAGCAGCAGGAGGGTGATCCGGCTAAGCGGCGATGCCGATCTTGCGGAGGGCCGGCGCGATTTCCTTGACGCGGACCGCCCGGTGGGAGCGCCAGTCCAGAATCAGGTCGGCGAACATCGACTTGGACATCCGCTCCCGGCGGACGGTTTTGGTCTGGGCGTCGGTCGTCTCCACTTCCACCCACACCACCCCCACCTCCACCAGGCGGGCGGGATAGTCATTGGCCTCGATCAGTTGAAGAAGTTCGCGCTCCCCGAGCAATTTTGGACTCCTCTGGTAAACCGGCGGTGTAGGCCGGGCGGGCTGCTCCTTACCTACCTCAACGCGGGGCGCTCCATAACCTGTCACCTAGCCGTTGCACCTATGGCGACCACCAAAAGCGAGCCAGCAGCCCACTAGACTAGGGAGCGATGCTGGCCGACCTCCACATGCATTCCACGGTCAGCGACGGCTGGCAGGATCCCGACGAGGTGGCCCATCTGGCGGCCGATCATGGCATCAGGGTGATGGCCCTCACCGATCACGATTCCTTCTACGGCGTCCTGCGGGCCCGGGCCGCCGCCCACCGCCGTGGCCTAGGCTACGTTATCGGCGTCGAGGTCAGCACCTATCCGCCGCTGCAGGTTCGCCACATCCTGGGCCACGGCGTGGATCGCGAGCACCCCCAGCTGCTGGCGGTGCTGCGCCGCAACCAGCACGTCCTGCGGACCCAGACCCGGGCCTGGATCGAGGTCCTGCGGGAAAAGGGGTTCGCGCCAGCCCTGGGGCTGGACGCGTTCGAGCACAAGCCAATGATCATGCCGGGCGCCGTGTTGAAGGTCCTGCTCCAGCACCGGCTGATGAGCGAGGCCGAGGCCTGGGCCAGCGTGCGGCGGGCGGTCGACTTCATGCCGGCGGAGGTCTACGCCCCCATGCCCTCGCCCCAGGAGGCGGTCGACGCCATCCACGCTGCCGGCGGCCTGGCCGTACACGCCCATCCCGGCGTGGTGCCCGACCAGGACCTGATGAAAGAGGTGCTGCCGCTGGTGGATGGGCTGGAGGTCTACACCCGGCGGCACAAGCCGGAGCAGATCCCGGTTTACGAGGACCTCGCCCGCCAATACGGGTTGATTGCCACCGTGGGCAGCGACTACCACGGGTTTAAAGGCGAGCGCTACGACGTGCCGAAGCAGATGATCGACCAGCGCTACCTGGAACGGCTGGGCGCGCGCATCGAGTGGCCGGCCCTGGAAGCCACCGCGTGAGCGTCGCCACCAGCCCGGAGATCGCCGAGGCGCGCGCCGCCCTGCTCGAGCTCGGCGGTCGCGAAGTGGCCCCCATCGCCGCGGCCATCGAGCGCCTGCCCGCCGTCCCGGCCTTCTCGATCATGTCCACCGCGTCGGCGGCGTCTCGTCCGCAGTGGGCCGGGATGCTCGACGACCTGTTCGACCGCCCGGTGATGAAGGCGGCCCGAGCCGGCCTGCGCAACGCGCTGGCCTCAACCCTGGCCGGCGACTCGCTCTACCGGAACGTGTTCTTCTCGTTCGTGGACGCGGTGGTGCTCTGGCACTACGCCCACACCGGCGACCGGCGGAGCGGCCCGCGGATCGAGCTGATCCACCGGGTCACGCTGGCGCTGCTCAACGCGGATGCGCCGCTGACCGCGCTGGGCGCTCCGGCCGAGCCGGACGTCGCCTACTTTCATAGCCTCCGCCGGATCGCGTTGACTCGGGACCAGGCGTATCCGCTGCTGCGGCGCGCGGGCCGGCTGCTGGGGTCGGTGGAGGGCGCCGTGACCGAGCAGAAGGTCAGCGCGCTTCGCGGGAGCCTGCTGACCAGCTACGTGACGTTCTCGGCTCAGGTGATCGGGATGGCCAGGGCGCGGCGCGACGGTCGCGACGCCCTGACCCAGGCGGATGTCCGCGTGGGACTCGACGCCTTCCTCACGCTGATCGAAACGCCTCCTGCCGCGTTGGGCGCAGCTGGCTGATCGGAAGGGACGCCCCCAGCCCGATCACGATCGCGCACGCCAGGGCGATGGGCGCCAGCGCCAGCTGCCAGATGCCGCTCGCGTCCCAGGCCACGCCACCCAGGGCCGGCCCGAAGAAGGCGCACGCGTACCCGGCGGTAAACATGAACGCGCTCAAGCTGGCCACTTCCCGCGGCGCGGCCAGCAGGGGCGGCAGGCCCAGATTCAGGATGAAGACCAGGCTGCTGCCCGCTCCCAGCAGTCCGGCAAAGCCCGGGATGGCCGGCGCCGGCCCCATCATGAAACCGGCCAGGCCGACCACGCTCAGCATCCCAGCCAGCACGTAGGGCCAGCGGCGGCCCACCAGGGCATCGCCCGCCAGGACGACGGCCGCGCTCACCGGAAGCTGCATGAAGTTCAGCAGGCCGAGCGCCGGCGTGGTCAGTCCCGCCTGGCCGCGGGCGGCCAGGGTATCCGGGATCCAGGCATTCATGCCGAAATAGATCACGCTCGCTCCCCCCATCAGGAACCCGAGCCGCCAGGCACGGCCGCTGCGCAGGTCTGGCAGCCAGCGGTCGACCACCTCCGCGGTGGCCCGCCGAGCGGGCGGCGCGGACAACACCCATGCCAGCAGGCACGCGCTGGCGGGCAGCGCCCAGATGGCCAGCGCGCCTTGCCAGCCCAGCGCCAAGCGGCCGAGCAGGACCGGGAGGGTCACGATGGCGGCGATCACCTCGCCCATTAGCAGTCCGTTGGAGTAGACGCCGGTGGCTCGCCCGATGTGGTCGGGAAACCAGTTCTGGACCAGGGTCGGCAGGGCCGGCTGGGTGATGGCGATGCCGGCGGCCATGACGATCGTGAAGCTGAACAGCGTGAGCGCCATCGGCGCGCTGCCCCGCAGCGCCGCGCCGGCCGTGACCAGGGCCAGCCCGATGGCCACTGCGCCGCGGGCGCCGAAGCGGCCGACCACGAACGCGCCCGGCACGGCTCCCGCGGCCAGGACCAGGATGGGGAGGGCGGTCAGCAGGCCGGCCGCGCTGTAGCTGAGACCCAGCGCCCGGTGGAGCGTGGGGAGCGCCGGTGGCACGCCCAGTAGCACGGTCCGCAGGTTGATGCCGACCAGCCAGAACAGCGCCAGCGCGAGGACTCGCTGCCGAAAACTAAGCCCCGGCGACGGAGAGCTCCTCGATCAGGACGGTGGGACTGCCGCAGAACCCTCCGGCAAAGGTGAAGCGCGGATCGTTGGCGAGGCCCACCACCTTGCGCAGCAGGTCGATCAGCTG
>DASPZT010000274.1:0-5113 GCA_035636135.1 Candidatus Limnocylindria bacterium
CCGGTAACCGCCGCGACATGGATCGCACCTCGGCCGCCATGGCCCGCCAGCCCGGCGTCGGACTCAGTCCAGATCTGGCCATCAAAGACCCGGATGCCCTGCCCCATCGAACTGGCAAAGAGGCGCCGGCCATCTGCCGACAGATCCAGCGATGCGACCAGGCCCTGGTCGGAGCTCCGTAGCCATCGCACCCCTTCCCATTGGTAGACCGCGATGGCGTCACTCGCGAAGATTGATCCCTCGAAGAAGGCGATCGCCCAGGCGTCCGACGGGCGCTGGATGCCAGCGGACGCCGGGGCCCAATCGCGGCCAGCATCGACCGAACGCCAGAAGCCACTGCGCGAGCTGACCCAAACGACGCTGGGGTCGACGGGGTCGACGGCGATCCCATGGACCTCACGAGCAGCAAAGGGCAGCCGCCGGTACGGCCCCATGACCTGTGCAGCCGCGTAGAGCCCCTCGCTCGTGCCGACGTAGGCCGCGACCGGACCAGCGGGCAGCGCGAGGCCGAGGACCAGTTCACGCGGAAACGCGATCTGCTGCCACCGGCCGCCCGGGTGGCTCACATACAGTCCTTCGCCGCCGGCCAGCACCGTCTGCCCATCAGGACTCGTCGCCATCCGGTCGACGAACGTCTGCGCCAACGCCTGCGGCTGCCAAGCCTCCCCGGTCCCGCTCCTGGCAAGCGGGGTGATAGCCCGCGGAGCCGCTGCTACGAACACCGCAGGCAGGAATACCAGCGCCAGGCCGATAGCGAGAAGGCGTGCCGGGCGGCTCCGAAGCATCTGGAGTCGGCCCTGCACCAGGTACCAGCTTGTCGGCACCACTGCCCAGACCGCCGCCAGGAGGTGGACGTCGACCAGGATCGTGCGCAGCCGCCCGGACCACGGCACAAGCAGGAGCGCCCCGGTCGCGTAGAGGGCAAAGTAGAGGCCGCTGAGCACCCACCACAGCCACCGAGCGGGACGCGTGGTCTTCGATCCGCTGGCCGAGCGTGTGGCCGCCAGCACGGCAACGCAAAAGACGAGCGAAGCGATACCCACGTAGGCGTGGAGCCCGTCGACAACGGCCAGCCGCCCCGGTGAGGGGAGATTGACCCGGACGACGAGGTAGACGAGCCCGCTGGCCCATGCGGTGCCGGCCAGTACGATAAAGGCTGCCTTGACCTCTGACCGGGTCCACCACTTGCTCTCGACCTGCACTTCTTCTATATTCCCGTAGTACCCCCGGCCGTTGCATGCTGGGGTTTCACGCTATGGCGGAACAGAAGGGACTGAATCGCGCGCTGGCACTGCTCGGGCCGCTCGAAGGCCGAATCATGCGCGCGATCTGGTCGGGCAAGGTCGACGAGCGGTTCGTCGTCCGCGATATTCAGGAGCACATGCCGGAACTCGCCTATACCACCGTTATGACGACGCTGATGCGGCTCGCCCAAAAAGGTCTGCTTCACGCCCGACCAGTGCCGCAACAGCGTGCCCACGAGTACCGCCTGGCGTTAACACCGGACGACTTCCTCACTCGAGCGAGCCGTCACGACACCGAGCAACTGGTGAGGCGGTACGGTCAGGCGGCGCTGGCCGCGTTCGCGGCCCAGATCGACGGGTTGAATCCAGAGCAACGGAAGCGGCTACGGGAGCTGGGCAAGCAGTGAAGCGGTACTGGGTGGTATTGGGCACCGCCGGCATGGTCGCGGTGGCATGTGGCAGCTGGCTCACGACGTGCCGGCCGGCCGGCATGTGCATGCCGGCTCCGCGCGTTCAGGGATGGCCAGCCACGTTTGCTCTGGCCAGCGGCCTCCTCGTCGGAGCAATGACCATTGGTTGGCTGGTGCGAGTCGTCTGGATCTTGTGGCGCAGCGCCGTGTCGTTGCGCGGTACTCGGCGGGCAGCCGGTCCTCCCGGTCTTTGGATCGCAGCCACCCTTGCTGGAGTGCATCGCCTGGAATGCATCGACGATGAAGTCCCGCTCGCCCTCTGCAGCGGTGGGGTTCGGCCCCGCATCCTGGTCAGCGAAGTAATCGTGAACCGGTTGTCGGCTGACGAACTCGTTGCCGTCCTCGCTCACGAACAACACCACCTGCTTCGCCGAGATCCCTTGCGGCGCGCCATGTTGCAGGCCACCGTCGACGTGCTCTTCTGGGTCCCGGTGGTCGGCTGGTGGGCCGACCGCCGTCGGGAAGCCTCCGAGCTGATGGCCGACCGAGCCGCGATTCAGCGAGCCGGGCGCCCAGCGCTCGCCGGGGCCCTGTGGAGAGTCGGGTCGTACCTGGAGATGACCGGAGCGGCAGCCTTCGGCGGCGCTGCGGAGCTGCGGGTAGCCCAGGTGCTCGGCGATGCCCTTCCGCGTCAGACCATTCCGCTCTCCGTATGGCTGGGATCGGCCGCGGGAGCCCTGTTCGCGCTGAACTCGACATGGTGCGTCGCGCACATGTTTGGGACGGCTTAGCCCGAATCCGCCGGAGCAGACTCGCATCTTGGGCGCGGATGCGGCCGGTCCGGGCTCAGACTCGACCCAGCCTGCTACTATAAATGCCTCGTAGATTCACAGGAGGTCCTCGATGTCTCAGGCCCTGCCGTACTTGCTGATCCTGGTCTGCCCCATTTCGATGGGGCTGATGATGTGGTACATGATGCGGCCGCAGAAGGCGGCTCAGGCGGGCCAGCAGGAGTCACCCGAGGTGCGGCTCGCCCGGCTTGAGCGCGAGATCGAGATCCTTCGAGCGGCCCACGAGGAGCCCGTCGTCGAAGAGGAGCGGCCGGCCTCCTGAGCAAGAACCGCCCTGCGGCTGCACGAAGAGGCCGCCAATCCCTGGCCGCGAAATCGGGGAGCGACTGGGCCCGCTTCCGGAATTGGGGACTGATCGGCGCTGCCGGCGTGTTAGTGCTCGCCGGACTTGTCTGGATCATCCGGGGCACACCTGGCTCGTCTGGCTCGTCCGGGTCGGGCCTGGCCACCGGAGCGGAAGTGCCATCGATCGCCCAGCCGTCCACCGACGGGCAAACGCTTTCTCTGCAGCAGCTCCGGGGCTCGAAGGTCGTCCTGTACTTCTACGAAGGTTCGGGTTGAGGAGCCTGTCAGCAGCAGCTCGTGGAGCTGCAGAACCGATCCCAAGAGATCCAAACGCTTGGGGCGAGGGTGGTCGCAGTAAGCGTCGATCCAGTCGAGCAATCGAAATCCCTTGTCGACCAGCTCAAGCTTGGGTTCCCCATCCTGCAGGATCGCAACCACGCCCTCGGTTCGGTATTCGGCGTCTTCAGACTCCCCAGCGGCATGGATATGGGAGATGTGGACAATCACTCCATCTTCGTGATCGACGCGAGCGGACACCTGCGCTGGAAAGAGCTGGCGGCTGATACCATGCATGTCCCGGTTGAGCATGTTCTGGACGCGCTCAAGCAAGCCTGAACCGCTGACCACCCAGCTGCGGGCCACCCTCGTGACCACGCCGGACTGCCATCTGTGCGGGCATGCGCGCATGGTCCTCGAACGCGTGTTGGCGGGCCGCCTCTTGCGGGTTGACGAACTGGACTGGAATAACCCGCAGGGGCGCGCGCTGGTCGACCGCGACGGCGTACCCTTCGCCCCGGCGGTCTATATCGAGGGCAAGCTCTGTGGGTACGGACGCCTTTCAGATGGCGCGCTCCGGAACTGGCTCCGGAAGCAACGCCTGGCATGAACGCGCTGGTCTACACCAGCTCTCTGGCCGCCTCATTCCTGGGCGGCATCCTGGCCCTCTTCGCGCCCTGCTGCGTCGTATCGCTGCTGCCGACCTTCGTCGGCACGGCGGCCGCCCGCGGACGGCAGCGCCTGCCGATGACGGCCCTCATCTTCGCCGCGGGGGTGGCGGCCGTGCTGCTCCCGGTCGTGCTGGGCATCGGGGCGCTGGGCCAGGTCTTCGCAGCCCAGCGACGGATTGTCTTCTTCCTGGTTGGCATCGTCCTTGCCATACTCGGCTTCAGCGTTCTCTCGGGTCGGCAGTGGATGCTGCCGATGCCGGCCCTGCGGCTGCGGGTGGCAGGCGACAGTGCCGGTTCGGTGTTCCTGCTTGGGCTGGTGTCCGGGATCGCGAGTTCTTGCTGCGCTCCCGTTGTCGCGGGAGTAGTGGCGATGTCGGCGCTGGCGAGCTCTATCCCTGGCTCCCTCGGACTCGGCCTGTCGTACGTGTTTGGGATGGTCTTTCCACTCCTGCTAGCAGCACTGTTCTGGGATCAGGTGCCAGCCGGGGTGGCACGGTGGCGACCTGAGCCACTACGGATCGGCCAACACCGCATTTCCTGGCCTGGTCTGGTCGCCGGCGTGATGTTCCTCGGCATCGGCTCAGGGGCCCTCTATCTGGCTATCACGGGCCAGATGAGCTACTCGCCGGCGTGGCTGACGGCCTGGAACCACTGGGCGACCGGAGTCGCGGCTGACCTCGCGGCCGCCCTGCGACGGATCCCGGTGGCCGTTCAAGCGCTCGGACTGGTGCTACTGGCGACTGGCCTTGCGGTCCTGCTCTACGGGCCGCAGCCGTGGAGGCGCCCGCGGAAGAAACCAGCCGGCCCGGCGTCTGCATCGGCCGCGCTCGGCCCCGCAGGCGATCGACCATGATGGACTGGATGATGGGTGGCTGGATCGTCATCATGGCCCTCTTCCTGCTGCTGGTGATCGCACTCCTGGTGCTGGCAGGCTGGGGCATCCTGCGCCTCACTCAGCAGAAGCCGCCGGCCGCGCCGGCCTCACCGGACGATCCGATGGCGATCCTCAACCGGCGGTACGCCAAGGGTGAAATCGGCCGCGAAGAGTACGAACGAATCCGTTCCGACATCGCAGGAGCGCAAACTCAGCCGTGAAGCCCCTGGCGATGGCCGCGCAGGCGGCTCTGGTGCTTGTCCTGGCAGGGTGCGGTGCGTCGTCCCTCGCGGACGGTATGATGGGCGCCGGCATGACGGGCGGCGGCATGATGGGCGGCGGCATGATGGGCCGTGGCATGATGCGCGACGGGAGCCTGACCCAGCCGATGATGGTGTGGCGCCAGGGGACTGGACGGGTTGGTACGCCCGAGGTCGCCGCCCAAGCGGCCCTCACGGCGGTGCGCGCACAGGGTTGGGATTGGCTGACGGTCGACGAGGTC
>DASPZT010000275.1:0-2473 GCA_035636135.1 Candidatus Limnocylindria bacterium
GTGGCGAGCACGTTGGCCAGCGCCTCACCGCGGTTGTAGACGATGTAGTCGACTCCGTACTTGTCGAGCAGAGCCGTCCAGTCAGGCCGCAGGGTCTGGATGTCCTCGTAGTCGTTGAGAAGGCCGTCGCCCATCAACGCCGCCTCCCCGAAGATGAACACCCGCCGGTTTGGTTCCGGGTAGAACCGATAGGCGAGGTACCCGCCCCACCCGTACTGGTTGTACATCTTGGTTCCAACCTCAGGATGGGCGGCCAGCCAGTCGGCGGCCGCAACCGGATAGTTGGAGGCGGTCAGGCTCTCCTGATGGCTCGGGATTGTCTCGCCGCCGATATGCAGAACGGTCGCAAGCGTGATCACGACCAGGACGATCGCGGTGATGGCTGCGAACGGTGCGCGGGCCGGGACCGACAGGCTCCATCCGCGCGCCTTGGACAGCTCCCTCCAGTATTCCGAGTAGCTGTTGATGAGCACGGGCGTCGTGGCGGCGACGAACAGGGCGATGTTGCGGACCGACTGCAGCGCCAGCGCGATGGCGACCAGCGACAGGAGCAGGTCGTAGGGCTTAGGCCGCCGCAGCGCGAAGCCGACGACCAGGAGCAGGACCATGGCCTCGAACGGGTGCAGGAACGGCTGGTGAAAATCCGGCGAGAACCATTCGACGATCAGCCGCTCCTGGGCCACGCTGGCCACGGTCTGGAAGGGATAGAGGTACAGGTTGAACCCATGGGGGGTGGCCAGCACGGCCACCGCTGAGGCCGCGGTGATGATCGCCAGGAAGCGAACGTGAGCGGGATGGGCAGGATTGGACGGCTCCCAGGCCCAGCCGACCAGCTCGGCCACCAACGCCACGCCCAGCCAGACGAAGGCGATGACCCAGCCGCCGTGCAGGTTCGCCCAAAGCACCATGACCAAGGGAAAGAACTGGAGGTTGCGGCTGCGCCCGCTCAGGTACCCCTGGAGCCAGTACAGCTCGAGGCAGGTGAGGGCGAAGGTGATCATCTGCGCGCGAGGCCCCCAGATCGGGGCGCCTGCGACCGCCCCGAGCGCGAGCCCCATGCCGGCGATGACGAACGGCTGCCGGCGCACCTGTCTGAGCATCAGGTAGAAGCCTGCGTACGTGATCAGCCCGAAGACGATGCCGATCCCGACCGCTCCCGTCTTCGAGTAAACGAGCCACATGAGGATCTCCGTGAGGTACTCGTGATCCGTCCACACGTGGCCTGGCACCGTGAACGTGAAGATGTCGTTGGCCGGGAGGCGGCCGTTCTCCAGCATCCAGCGTCCGATCCGAATGTGCCACCAGAAGTCGGGGTCCTGGACCGCCCCGACGAACAGGGCGAGGATGACGATCATCACCCCGCCCAGGAGGAGCGTCCGCGCGCTCAGCCGTTCCACCAATCGAATCAGCCGCGTTTCCTGAAGGGGTTGGGCGCATACCGAGGCACCTCGCGGGCGTAATCGGGGTAGTCGGCCGGAAACGCGCGCGAGAGCACGCCCTCCTCCCAGCGCATGCGCAGGAGCTCGCAGGCGATGAAATAAAGGACGGCGATCGCGCCCAGCCAGCCGGTGGTGGCCAGGTTGATCCCGATCGCTGTGAGGATCTCGCCCAGATAGACGGGGTGGCGGCTGAGCCTGTAGGGCCCGCCCGTGACCAGGCGGCGGGCTTCGGGGATGATCGAAAACGACCGCCGGAGGTAGGCGAGACCCCACACGGAGTAGGCGAGGCCGACGGTGGCGATGACGTCCGCCGGCAGGACCAGCCAATCGCGCCGGACGCCACCCGGCAGGAAGCCTGCCACGAGCACCGAAAAGGTGCCGCTGAAGGCGATGAAGATGACCCCAAGGCGGTGATCCGTGCCCCGCTTGGGGAGCCGGACGCTGTAGAGGATGACGAGCATCGTGAAGTAGGCCAGGGCCAGGGCCTGCTGGACGACGAACAGGTAGTCGGACGGCTGCCGGATGGAGTGCAGGCCGTCCCACACCGTCAGGAGGTACCGGACGAGGAAGATGCTGAAGAAAATGGCGGGGAGGACCCGGCCGAAGACGAGGTCGCGCCAGTAGACAGCCGAGCGCCGGCTCACCTCGTTTTCGACGCCGGCCGCGACCATTCCCGGCGAAACGGTATCAGCCGGTGCCGCAGGTCTAGTCATCCAGCCGCGTTTTGGCTAATGAATTGACCTCCGCGGGGGCCCCGAGTAGGATCACCAGCCGCGGCTGAGATCAGGAGCGCAAGTATCCCAAGGCCGCCCCGTCATCTCAAATAGCCGTCTGTAGTTCAAGAAAAAGGAGGTGAATCGCAGATGTTGAACCTTTACTGGAAACTTCGCAGTCTTACGTCGCGTCAGGAAGGCCAGGGCATGGTTGAGTACGCCCTGATCCTCGTACTCGTTTCAATCGTGGTCATCGTCATCCTTCTTACGATGGGCAACCAGATCAAGAACGTGTTCTCGAACGTCGTAGCCGCTCTCGGC
>DASPZT010000276.1:0-7311 GCA_035636135.1 Candidatus Limnocylindria bacterium
GCCGAAGGAGGCGACGAGCACCGCAGCGAGCGTACCCGTTGGTACGTGAGCGAGGCGCGGAGGAGACGACGCCCGGATCGGCCGCATCCGCGCCCGAGATGCCAGCTCGAGCCGGTGGATTCGGGCTTAGGGCGGCGACGAGCACGCGAAGGCGCGCACCTGTCGGTGCGAACTGAGCGCGCGCAGGAGCCAACGCACGGATCGCTCGCATCCGCGCCCAAGATGCGAGTGCGTTTCGGTGGATCCGGGCTCAGCCGGCCCTCTTACCGCATTCTTACCGCGTCGGACCACGATATACGGACGTGAGCCTAGGCCAGCGCATCCTGGTCGTGGATGACGATCCAATGGTCGCGTCCACGATCGAGCGCGTGCTGCGACCCGAAGGCTATGACGTCGATATCGCCCTCGGCGGCCTGGCCGCCCTCAGCCGGGCCAGGGAGCACCGGCCGGACCTGGTGGTGCTGGACGTCATGATGCCGGGCATCGACGGCCTGGAAGTCTGCCGCCAGCTGCGCGCCGGCGACGACCTGCCGATTCTCCTTCTGACTGCTCGGGGAGGGACCGCCGATCGGGTGCGCGGCCTCGATACCGGCGCCGACGATTACCTGGTCAAACCGTTCGCCTATCCCGAGCTGCTGGCTCGGGTTCGGGCGCTGCTCCGCCGTACGTCGCCCGGAAGGGGCGAAACGCTTCGGTTTGCCGACCTGTCGATGGACCCAACTGCCCATGAGCTCCGACGAGGCGAGCGGCGAATCCAGTTGACCGCCAGAGAATTCACCTTACTTGAGCATTTTCTTCGGCATCCGCGCCTGGTGCTGAGCCGCGACCAGCTGTTGCAAGCCGTCTGGCCGGACGAAGAAGCAGACGACAACATCGTCGCCGTCTACATCGGCTACCTGCGTCAGAAACTGGAAGAAAACGGGGGACAACGGCTGATCCAGACCGTTCGTGGCTTCGGCTACAGCCTGCGCGAGGCCTGACGGTGTCGTTTCGGTTCCGCCTCACGCTCTTTGGCGCCGGCGTGGTGGCCCTGACGTTACTGACGTTCGGCTGGCTTGTCTATCAGCTGGCGGCCCACACCCAGGGGACCGACCAGGACAAGGCCTTGAGTCAGCGCGCGGTGGAGGCCGTCGCAGCGGCGCAGGCGATGCCGTCCGACACGCCGGCGACGCTCGCGAGCCTGGCCAGCGCTGAGGACCTGCGCAGCCACACAGACGTTTTCGTTCTGGTCCTGAGTGCGTCGGGGACGTTGCTCTCCACCAGTGCCCGCGTTGGTGACGCGCCGCCGGTCGTCCCCCTGGAGGTCCTGCAACAGGCGGCCAGCCGGGGCCAGCTCCTCACCACCCTCAACCAGTCCGGCGTCCCGGTCCGCGTCTCGGTGCGACCCTGGAGCCACACCAACCAGGGCCTGGACGGCTTTGTCGTCGCGGGCCAGCCGATCAGCGTCCAGTCGACGAATCTGAGCGGGCTCAAGGCGTTCCTGATCATCTCGGCGATCCCCGCGTTGCTGGCGGCGCTGGGCGCCAGCTGGCTGGTTACCGGCCGGGCGCTGAGGCCGCTGCGAACGGTCGCGGAGACTGCCCAAGCCATCGGGCGCACGCGGGACCTCCAGCAGCGCCTGCCCCAACGTGAAGGCAAGGACGAGCTCAGCCAGCTGAGCCAGAGCTTCAACCAGATGCTCGCCCAGCTGCAGCAAGCGCACCAGCAGCTGGCCGCCGCCCTGGCGGCGCAACGGCGCTTCGTCGCCGACGCGTCGCACGAGCTGCGCACGCCGCTGACGACCATCCGTGGCAATGCGGGCTTGCTGGCCTTTGGCCCGGACGTGACCGACGATGTCCGGGCGGCGGCCGCTCGCGACATCGCCAGCGAGAGCGAGCGGATGAGCCGGCTGGTCGAGCAGCTGCTGACGCTGGCCCAGGCGGACGCCGGGCAAGACCTGCAGCTGACGCCGCTCGCCCTGCGGCCAATTCTGGAGTCGGTCAGTCGCCAGGCACAGGTCGCCCATCCAGATCGCCAGTTTCACGACGCCAGCTTCGCGGACGCTCGCGTCCTGGGCGACGAGGACGCCCTCACCCAGCTGCTCTGGATCCTGGTCGACAATGCCGTCAAGTTCACCAGGGCCGGCGGCCAGATCGAGATTGGGCTGGCGCAGCAGGACGGGACCGCACGGCTGACGGTGGCGGACGATGGGATCGGCATTCCCCCGGCCGACCTGGAGCGCATCTTTGACCGGTTCTATCGCGTCGATCCCGCCCGCTCGGGCGCCGGCGCCGGCATCGGGTTGTCCATCGCCCGCTGGATTGTCACCCAGCACCGGGGGACGATCACGGCCCGCAACAACGACGGGCCCGGGGCGACTTTCAGTGTCCAGCTGCCTAAGACAGACTAGAGACAGTCTGACTCGAGCTGACTCAAGTCTTATCTGGTTCTTACGGCCCGGGCGTACGTTCGACTCATGTACGACCTGGCAAACGAACACCTGGCTGGCTACGTTGCGGCGCTGCTGACCCTCCCGATCGCCTGGCTCTTTCTGCGCCTGATCCAGCTGGCGGCCAAGCACCGTGTCGCCTGGGCGATCCGCTTCGCCGACGGATACCGCGCCAGCTCGCCTATGACGAAGACCGCTGCGGCATTGATGCTGGTCAGCGCAACGGCCCATCTGGCCCTGGCGCCCGGACACCTGACCGAGCCTGCCGGAATCCTGTTCGTGGTCGACGCAGCCGGCCTCGTCGTGCTTAGCTGGGCCGCCTTCGTGACCACCTGGTGGCGCCGCCCGGCCGGGCTCTGGTTGACGGCCAACATCCTCGCTTACGTGGTGTGGCTCCTCGCCGGGTGGGAGACGCCCGACCAGGTCGGGATCGCCTGCAAGCTAGTCGAGCTGGTCGCGCTGGCGATGGTCCTGCGCCTGGCGAATCATAGGCGGCGGACCTGGCCGCGCCTGGTCTGGCGCTCGGTGGCCATGCCCTTGTTGATCGTTGTCACGACTGCCGGCATCTGGGTCGGTGGGCTGGCTCATCCGGACGCGCTGCACGCCCACGCCGGGGCGGTCCTTCAGCCGGTGGCCAGCACGGCAACCCCGGCACAGCAGGCGGCCGCGGCCCGCTTACTGGCCGACACCCGCGCCAGCATTGCCCGGTATCGTGACCCCCAGGCCGCCATTGCCGCCGGGTTCAAGCCCGGACCCGTGTCCGACGCCGAGAAATTGCTGCACTTCGAAAACCCGGCAAATGCCCGAGCAATCCTGGACCCGATGAGGCCGCAGGCCCTGGTCTATGCGCGCACCGCACATGGGCTAAAGCTGATCGGCGCCATGTTCCAGATGCCGCGAGCCGGCCAGTGGGGCCCCGACCCCGGCGGGCCGCTGACCCAGTGGCATCAGCACGAGGGCATCTGCATCACGCCGTTTGGGTTCGAGCTGAGCTTCGCCACCCCGTTCTGGTCCTGTCCGGTGGGCGCGATTATCGTGACGACTGCGCCCATGCTGCACGTGTGGATCGTCGACAACGGCAAGGGCGGTCCGTTCGCGGCCGACCTGGACCCGAAGGTTCAGCGGCTTCTCGAGAGGAGTTAAGCGACCATGGTCAACGTACAAGCGCAGCCAACGCAGGGGGCCCCGGAGATCGCCTCAGTGCTGCTGGGCATCCAGGGCAGCCTCTTCCTGGTGGCCGGCCTGGGGACGCTGCCATTCGGGGTTGTCGAGCCGTGGATGCGCCTGTTAGGTCTGGCAACGCTCGTGCTCGCTGGATGCACCTTCTGGCTGGCCCGGGGCGTGCGGCGCCATCGCCGGTGGGCGCGCTGGTGGACGCTGGGGCTGGAAGTCCTCTGCGTGGTCGGGACGCTCCTGTTGTCCTTGCTGCCGATCGGTGCCCTGAACGGCCCGGTGCCGGCGCTGTCCAACCTGGTGCTGCCCGCGGCGATCGCTGGTCTCCTGCTGATGGGCGCCGGCCCAAAGGCAGAAAGATAAAACCCTCGGGGCGATCCCGAGGGTTCTCTCGTGATCACGCGCCGGTTATTCGTTCATCCTGAGGAGGCCGAAGGCGGCGCCCTGAGGGTCGCTCAACATGGCGAATCGGCCACCTGGAAAGTCCGTCGGTGGAAAATTCACCTTCCCGCCCAGCTCGGCGGCATTCTTGGCTGTGGTATCGACGTCTCGGACCCCAAAGTAGGTCAGCCAGTGCGGGGGTGAATTCTCCATGGCGCCGGCAATGCTCTTGCCATTGACCAGCCATTCCGTGTACGGGGGCTGGCCCTCGGCCATGGGGCTGGACTTGATCCCCCAGCCAAAGACCTTTTGGTAGAAGGGCTTCACGGAGTCCACGCCCTTCGTGCTCAGCTCCGCCCAGGCGAACGTATTGGGCGCCTGCGCCAGCTCGAAGCCCCGGTGCTCACCCGGCTGCCAGACCGAGAAGAACGCCCCCGATGGATCCTGGAACACGGCCATCCGGCCAGATTTCATGACGTCGAAGGGCGGGGCAATGACCTTGCCTCCGGCTTCCTGGACCTTGCGCGCTGTGGCGTCGGCATCGTCTGTCCCGAAGTACACCGACCACAGCGTCGGCTGCTCCGGCATTTGCAGTCCCGATAGGGCGGCGACTTGCTTGCCGTCCTGCATGAGCATGGTGTAACCGCCGGCCTCCGGGCCGGGGACCGTGAAGGGCTGCCAACCGAACAGTTTGCTGTAGAAGGTCTTGGCGGCCTCCGGGTCCTTGGTCGCGAGATCCACCCAGACCGGAATGGCGGGTGCGTACACGGCGACTTCTGGCATTTGCGTCCTCCTCCTGCCCGTCAGGGCACAGTGACCAGCGCGATAGCTCACAACCTCGACGGACGGATTTCTTATTCTAGACGCTCATTCTCTTACAGCAAACCTGAACTCGAGTTAGCTGTGCGTGGTTTCGTAGCGCTCCCAATGGACAAGGCGTTCGGGGGGCTTGCGGCGGCCGCGCCGTGGCTTGGTCGCCGGGTAGCCCAAGGCCATCGCGGTTCGCAGCCGGCGACCGTGCGGAACGTTCAGGAGCCGGCGGGCTTCGTTCGATCCGTTATCGCCAAACCAACCGATCGACGAGCCCAGCCCCTGCGCCAGGCCGGCCAGCATGATGCGCTCGCTCAGCCGCCCCTCGTCAAAGACCTCGCCTTCCTCCCACTTGCCGGGCATCACGATGACCATGGCCAGGGGGGCGCCCGCCAGGTGCCCAACATAGCCTTCCAGCCTGGCCAGGGCTTTGAGGGTCGCGCGGTCGCGGACCACGACGATTTCGCCCGGCTGCTGGTTGCTGGCGCTGCCGGACCAGCGGGCCACTTCCAGGATATCGCTGACCACGTCTTCCGGCACCGGCGTGGGTTCGAACTGCCGCACCGCGCGCAGGCTCTTGAGAAAGTCCGTGATCTGTCGGGCCGTGTCCGCCTGCGCCATGCCAGAACCTAGACTACGTGCCATGCCGGACCCGCTGTCGGATCACGATCGGATTCCGGCGCTGCTGGCC
Source organism: Candidatus Limnocylindria bacterium (assembly GCA_035636135.1). GTDB lineage: Bacteria > Chloroflexota > Dormibacteria > CF-121 > CF-121 > CF-121. Next base: position 5,484 of record DASPZT010000276.1, read on the forward strand.
CAGGTGGGGGACGCCGTCGACCGGTATTTTGCCCGGCTGGATGAGCTGCCGGTTCGCAGCCCGGAGAGCGAGGCGGCCGCCGGACGGTTTGGGGGCGGGCTCCCCGAGGAGGGCGAGGGGAGCGCCGCGGCGCTGACCCAGCTGCTGACCGAGGGCGTCGAAGCTGCCACGCGGTCCGCCGGTCCGCGATTCTTTCATTTCGTCACCGGCGGGTCTACCCCAGCGGCACTGGCGGCGGACTGGTTCGCCTCGGCGCTGGACAACAACGCCGGGCTCTGGGTGAGCTCCCCACTCGGCTCCCGGCTGGAGCAGCTGGCCCTGGAATGGCTGAAGGACTTGCTGCAGCTTCCGGCCAGCTGGGGGGGCGTCCTGACCAGCGGGGCGACCATGGCCAATTTCACGGCGCTGGCGGCCGCCCGGCAATGGTGGGGCCAGCAACAGGGCGTGAACATCGCCGAGCAGGGGATGAGCACGCTGCCCGCCCTGCCGGTCCTCACCAGCGGCTTTGTGCACGCCAGTGTGCGCAAGGCGCTGGGCATGCTCGGCATTGGGCATGCCCTGGTCCAGGTCTTCAGCCGGGATCCATCCGGTCGCGTCGACCTGGAGAACCTGGAGCGCGCGCTCCGAGAGCACCGCGGCGCGCCGGCGATCGTGGTGGCCACCGCCGGCGAGGTCAATGCCGGTGGGTTTGATCCCATCGACCGGCTCGCCTCCCTGGCCTACCGGCACCATGCCTGGCTGCACGTGGACGGCGCCTTCGGACTCTTCGCCCGGGTATCCCCCATCACCGCCGAGCTGGCGCGCGGCGTTGAGCTGGCCGACTCGGCGATTGCCGACGGCCACAAATGGCTGAACGTGCCCTACGACTGCGGCTTCGGCTTTGTCCGCGACGGCCGGCTGCTGCACGAGGTCTTTGGCCTGAGCGCACCTTACTTCCCAGCTGCCGTGGCTGATCATCCGGACTACGGGTATCTAGCCCCCGAGATGTCGCGACGGGCGCGCGCGCTGGCCGTCTGGGCCACGCTGGCCGCCTACGGCCGAAGCGGTTACCGGTTGCTCGTCGAGCGGCACGTCCGGCTGGCGCGGCACCTCGGAGACCAGGTCCACGCGGCGCCGGACTTCGAGCTCCTGGAAGAGCCGCGCCTGAACGTGGTGTGTTTCCGCTACCGGCCGGAGGGGGTCCCCGAGAGCTCGCTCGATGACCTGAACCGGCGGCTGGGCCAGGCTGTCATCGACGACGGCCGCATCTACTTCGGAACGACCGTTTATGCCGGCAAGGTCGCCTTCAGGCCGGCGATCGCCAACTGGCGGACTACCCAGACGGACGTGGACCTGGTCCTGCCGGTTACGCGGGCGCTGGGAGCGCGACTGGTTTCGCCAGCGCGGGCGAGCTGAAGCCGTCCAGGAATCCCCACAGCGCATCAGCCGCCTTCTTAGAGGCCGAGACCACCCGGTCGGGTTCGGGCTGGAGCCGCTCGAGCAATTCCCGTTCCCAGGCCCCGTGCAGCTCATCGGCTTCGGCATGGATTTCCCAGAACGCGGTGCCGTCCCCGGGCGCGATGTGGTAGCTGGCCATGAGCGAGGCGGTCTTGCTGGCCGCTACCTCGGCCGCCTGTGACTCGTAGGCATAGAGCGTCACCAGCCCCTCGGCCGCCGAGCCGTGCCGGGTGGCCTGATCGAACGTCTCGAGCAGGGCCTTTGTGGACTCCGTGACCGGCGTCCGTTCCAGTTCGTCTCTTTGCAGGCCCAGGGCGCTGGCAAAACGGACAAACAGCTCGAGATGCGTTTGGGGACCGCCTTCTTCGTCCACCAGGTTCTGCAACAGCAC
>DASPZT010000277.1:0-3882 GCA_035636135.1 Candidatus Limnocylindria bacterium
GCGTTATGTGAAGGTCTTCATAACGCAGCTTATGCTGCGCGGCTGGTTATGTCGCGTTGCGTCACGAACCCTGAGCAAACACCGAGCTGAAAGCAACATAATTCTGAGGTTGATGGGTGAGGCTTCGGTCGTGATTTTGTAGACCGATCGGAGACCTCGATGGCACGAACTGGCACTTCTGTCGAGCGGAGCGGGCCGCTGGCGCCGGTCGCTGACAGCTTTACAGGGCAGCTGGCTGCGCTTGGCTACGTGTCCAGTGGGCTGGCGGGACAACTTGCCCTGTTCGCTCACCTGGACCGCTGGCTCGGTGCCGCCGGGCTGGGCATAGCGAATCTGACGCCGGAGGTTCTCGACCAGTTCCTCCAGGCACGCGCCGCCGATGGCTATGCGACCAAGCTGACAAGGCACGGACTGAGGCCGTTGCTGGCCCACCTGGAGCACCTCGGGCTCCTCCCGAGGCCGATCTCGCCGTCGAGCGACGTCGACCGAATCGTGAGTCAGTTCCGCCGTCACCTGGCCGAAGAGCGAGGTCTGAACGACGCCACGGCGCGCAACTACCTCCGGGTTGCCCGACAGTTCCTCACCACATGTCCCGAGCCAGTCGACGCCAGCCTGGCCGCGCTTGGCGTCAGTGAGGTGACCGGCTTCATCCTGGCCCGCAACGGCCAGCTGGGTGTCTGCGGGATGCAAACGGTGGTGGGCGGGATGCGGGCCCTGCTGCGATTTCTCCTCGCCGCCGGGCTGACGGAGCGGGCACTGGCCTCGGCGGTGCCGACCGTAGCCCGCCGTCGGCAGGACTTGCCACGGGCACTGACCAAGGAGCACGTCGAGCAGCTGCTGCGCGGATGCGACCGCACAACGGCGGTGGGGATCCGGGACTTCGCGATCGTGACCATGCTGGCCCGCCTGGGGCTACGGGCCAACGAGGTGGCGGCCCTCCAGCTCGACGACGTCGACTGGGCAGCCGGCGCGGTTCGGATCCGCGGCAAGGGACCGCGGGTGGACATACTTCCCCTGCCCGCCGACGTTGGCGAGGCTCTGGTTGCCTACCTGCGCCACGCCCGGCCCGACTGCGCCGACCGCAGGGTCTTCATCCGGTCCTGCGCCCCACGGCGAGGCCTGTCCCGCCAGGCCGTCGGGGGGCTGGTACGAGCCGCAAGTGTGCGCGCAGGGCTGCCTGCCCACGGGCCCCACCGCCTCCGGCACACGGTGGCCACCGAACTGCAGCACCGGGGGGCTCCCCTGGCCGAGATCGCCCAGCTGCTTCGCCACCAGGGCGTCCAGACCACCGCCATCTATGCGAAGGTCGACCTGGCTGCCCTGTCCAGCCTGGCGCAGCCGTGGCCGGGAGCGACCCCATGAGCGCCCTCGAGGGCAACGTCGAGGAGTATCTGGCCATCCGCCGTGCCCTGGGCTACAAGCTTGGGGGCTACGACCGGGTCCTCAGCGATTTCACGGCCTGGCTCGACAACGTGGGCGCCACCGTCGTCACCGCCGAGCAGGCGCTCGCCTGGGCCCAGTCCCGGCCGACCAGCAGCCCCATCCGCCAGCGGCAGCGACTGACCATCGTCCGGGGCTTCGCCGAGTACCTGCACGCCATCGATCCCCGAACTGAGGTGCCGCCCGCCGACCTCCTGCCGTTTCGGTACCACAGGACTGCCCCCTACTTCTACAGTTCCGCCGACATCTCAGCCCTCATGACGACAGCCCGCTCGCTGAAGCCGGCCCTGAAGTCGGCGACCTACGAGACGCTCATCGGGCTGCTGGCCTGTACCGGGCTGCGCTTCGGCGAAGCAGCCGGGCTGGACAGAGGTGACGTGGACCTGATCGAAGCCAGCCTCCTGGTGCGCTTCGGCAAGAACGCAAGATCCAGGCACGTCCCGCTCCACGCCACCACGGCCGTCGCGCTGTCGGGGTACGCCGCCCAGCGCGACCGGCTCTTGCCCCGTCCTGCAGCGCCGAGCTTCTTCGTGAGCACCCGAGGTGGCCGTCTTGCCGCAAGCTCGGTCCAGGCCGACTTCGCCACCCTGCGCCGCCTGACCGGACTGGACAAGCACGGCAACGGTCGTCCGCCGAGGCTCCATGATCTCCGCCACAGCTTTGTCATCCGCACCATGATCGAGTGGTACCGCCAGGGTGTCGATGTCCAGGCTCGACTGCCGCTGCTGTCGACCTACCTCGGCCACGTCGACCCGAAGGCGACCTACTGGTACCAGCAGGCAGCCCCCGAGCTGCTCTGCCTCGCCGCCAGCAGACTCGAAGCCGGGTTCGGGGGCGCGTCATGAACTCACTGGCCCCGACCCTACAAGCCTTCTTCACCGAGCGGTTGATGCGCCAATGCCACGCCAGCCCGCACACGGTCGCCGCCTACCGAGACAGCTTCCGCCTGCTCTTCGCCTACCTCGCCGAGACCACCGGCAAGGCGCCCGCCAGGCTGGAGTGGACGGACCTGGACGCCACCGCCATCGGGGGCTTCCTTCACCACCTGGAAGTCAAGCGAGGAAACAGCGTGCGGACCCGCAACGCCCGGCTCAGCGCCATCCACTCCTTCTTTCAGTTCGCGGCGCTCCACCACCCCGAACACGCCGAGCTGATCCAGCGCGTGCTCGCCATCCCAGAAAAGCGCTACCACTCCGCCGTGGTCACCTACCTCACCCGCCGTGAGGTCGAGGCACTGCTGGCCAGTCCAGACCGCACAACCTGGGCAGGCCAGCGTGACCATGCCCTGATGCTGCTCGCCGTCCAGACCGGGCTGCGCGTCTCCGAGCTCGCCGGGCTGCGCGGCGAAGACATCACCCTTGGCTCGGGCGCACACGTGCGCTGCTACGGCAAGGGCCGCAAGGAGCGCTGCACCCCGCTCACCAAGGAGACCGCCAACGTCCTGCGGGCGTGGCTGCGCACCCGTGGCGGCCAGGCCCACGACGCTCTGTTCCCCAGCCGCGGCTCGACGCACCAGGTGTCCCGGAGCGCAATCGGGCGGCTCGTCGCCAAGCACGCCTCGGCGGCCTCTGAGCGCTGCCCATCATTGGTCGGCAAGCACCCGACGCCCCACACCCTGCGCCACACCTGTGCCATGCGGCTTCTTGAGAGCGGCGTGGACCTGGCCACGATCGCGCTCTGGCTGGGCCATGCCAGTCTGCAATCAACCAACATCTACGTTCATGCAGACATGGCCCTCAAAGAACGCGCCCTCGCCCGAACCACGCCTGCCAACGTCCGTCCGGGCCGCTTCCGTCCGACCGACAAGCTCCTCGCCTTCCTGCAGAGCCTGTGATTATGCTGCGCAGGTCCGTCCATTGAGCCGTTCAGCGAGCCGGTTCGTGACGCAACGCGACATAACCAGCCGCGCAGCATAAGCTGCGTTATGAAGACCTTCACATAACGCAGCCCTCGATCAACGCATCGCGCTGCGCTACCACCTCGACGGGATGGACCTCGCCGAGACCGCCGGCTACGTCAAGCACCACGTCGGCCTCGCCGGGAGATCGGATCCGCTCTTCAGCGACGACGCCCTGGCTCTGATCCATCAAACGAGCCGGGGCATCCCACGGGCGATCAACAACCTCGCTGTGCATTCACTTGTCGCCGCATTCGCGGACAACAAGGGCCTGGTTGACGAATCTTCCGCACGGGCCGCCGTGGTCGAGGTCAACGGTGACTGACACGGACTCCAACACGGCCGGAAACGTGGTCACTGATCGTGGCGGCCCCGTGATCAATCATCGTGGCGCCAGACACCCCGCAAAGGGGTTCAGGCGTCGATGGCGGCGCTACAGACCGCAGCCGGGGGAAGTGCGGGAAGCTTGCTATGAAGGGCTTCTTGACGCTCCGTCCCGCCACCAAGACCACCGGCGCGGCGGGCCGGCATGCCGGCCGGCATTC
>DASPZT010000278.1:0-5804 GCA_035636135.1 Candidatus Limnocylindria bacterium
GGGCGTTCCGGGAAAGGCGACCCAGCTCCCGCCGGGGGGGACGCTTGCCATTTTGTGCCGGCCGCCCTGATTCATGCTGGGCAGCAGGCTGGTGTCGGGCAGCAGGTAGTTCGGCTTGGGGTCCTGGCCGGTGCTGAAGGGCGGGGCGCCCACCCAGTACTGCAGCAGGTTCTGGTTGTCGCTGCCGGAGTTGATGAACAGGCGGCCGTTGATGTTCATCTCGCCGCTCGTGCCCGTCGGAATATGGAACTTGGCGTTGCTGATGGTGATGCCGGCCGTGCCGAAGCTGCAATAGTCGTTCCCTTCCTGGCCGTTGTCGACCTGCCCGATGCCCGTCATCTGGGCGTTGATGGTGTTGCCGGTCCCCAGGCCGCCGTACGCGAAGATGGCGTAGGTCTTGGCGTTGGTGCCGGCCTCGGCAGTGGCCGTGGCGTAGATGCTGATGCTGTTGAAGCCGAGGATCTCGGCGAAGGTGGCCACTGCGTTGTAGCTGACGCTTATCTGGACCTGCTTGTTGTTGTAGCCGGAGGGGGCCACCGCCGTGACCGTGTAGCTGGCCTCGGTGTCCGTCACCGTGTTGCCCGGCGGCGCCGGCGAGTACGGGGCGGCATTGGGGTTGCTGAAGGCGGGATTCAGGCTGAACACCGAGAAGGTGTCCTGCAGCGAGTGGTAGAGGGCATAGTTGGGCTGCCCATTGGGATTGGACACGGTGCCGACCAGGTCTTGCGCCCCGGCCAACGCCCCCGCGTCCACCGCGTCCTGCATCAAGCGTCGTTCGAAATAGAGGCGGCCGGCGTCGATGGCCAGGGCGAGCATGCCGCAGATCGCCACCATGGCCAGCGCCATGATCACGATGGCCTGGCCTCTTTGGCGCCGCCGGTACCAGTCCATCAGTACTCCGCTCGCATCGAGGAGCTAGCCGCCATCGTGATGGTGGTTCCCGTGAGCTGCGAGATCAGGGCCGTCATGGGTGAGAAGGCGTAGGTGATTTGCACCGTGACCTCGTGGTTTCCCGGTGCTCGGTTGGGCGTGATCCAGATGTAGCCCGTATTCGCCGGCGGGTTGGTCGAGGCCTGGGCTGGCGTGCTACAGCCCGGTAGGCATGGGTCCTCGATCAGGATGATGCCGCCGCCACCGATCTTAGCCAGCGTGGCGTTGACGATCAGTGTGTCCGGCGGAGCGCTGGTCTCGTTGCTGCGGAGCACCAACTGCCGGGCCCCTTCGTGGGCCGCCTCGGCGATGCTGATGTACACGGCCACGGCCCGGCCCAGGTCGAAGATGCCCATGACCAGCAGGAGCAGCGTCCCCGACAGCAGGGCGAACTCGACCATTGATTGACCCCGCGAGCGGTGACGCATTAGTAGTTGGTCCTCATCTGCACGCTGACGCTCATCGGCACCGGGTTGCCCACCAGGTTCTGAAGCAGCGGGGTGAAGAGGGTGAAGTTGTAGGTGGTTTGGACGGTGACGTAATAGTTGGTCGTCGCCGCGTTCCACAGGTCCACGCGGTTGTTGGTATTGGGGCAGCCGGCGGTGCTGGACGATGAATCGTGGGGCGGGCAGATGACGACCGACTGGGGCACGATCCCGGTGCCCTGGAGTTCGGCATTGACCGCGCTGAGGATGGCCGCGTCGGTCTGCACCGGGCAAGTGGCGTAGCTGTTGGAACTGCTGCAGGTCGGGGTCGCCGGCCCGGTGTAGATGTTCAGGATGGCGGTGCGGGCGCCCTCCCGGGCGGCGTTGGTGATGGCCACCTGGAAGTAGTAGGCGCGGCCAAAGTCCAGCAGGCCGAAGGTCAAAAAGGCGAGCACTGGGAGGACCAGGGCAGTCTCCACGAGCGATTGCCCGCGCCGGTGCCGGAAAAGCGTGAGTGTCATGGCTTTGTTACCGGTCGACGTGGGCTGACGAGGGAGGGACCAGTCGGACCACGGGACCTACTACAGCTAACGCAAACGGTAAGGCCCGCTGAATGTGTTTCGAATCACAGGGGATTACGGGGTTCGTTACGGTATGTGGCCTGGCGGTCGCGCTGGCATGACCTTTGTTACAGGCGTTCCAGTTCCCCGGATCGAATGCCTGTTCCTGAACGGATGTTCCGGATTGCGGGTTGCAGGCCCGGGTCTCTACACTTCGCTCGCGACCTGTCAGAAAGCCAGTTGGAGAAGGAAACGACTCCAGCGGGTCGCCGGCGAGGAGACCGCAAGGCCTCCACTCCGAGGCCGCAAGGCTTCGGGGCCTGGCCCGAAAGGGCTGGGGAGTCGGTTGCCGCAAGGCGACCGGTTCTGCCGGTGACGAAGGTCTGGCCCGCAAGGGTTGGACTGGGCGGCGGGATGAAGGCTCGTTGGGTAACACCGGCGAGTTGTAAACCGCAACGGCAGGTCGCATTTATTTCCAGGAAAGAAACCCAACCAGTTTCTTTCCTTGGCGCGGAGCCAGGCCGCCGCGCACCAGGATTGTCTGTCTTGGCTGCGGATGGCGCCAGCGGCGCATCACCAAGCGTGGTTGCCGCGTGAGCCCCAGGATGTTCTCGACATTCCGGCTATTCAGGGCCTTAGCCTGGGACGGCCGGCTTGCCGCGACGGGCCGGCCGCCTTGGTCCGGGCTAATCCGATGGGACCGGCGGGTAGAATCAGCCCTGAAGGCGAATGGAGAGCCCCAACGCGGCGCGATTCGATGGGCTCCTGAAGCGCGGGGAGCTGATCGAGTCCGTCTCCGAGATGACCCCCGAGTACATCCAGGAGCTCAAGCACACGCTGATCGTCTCGGGGGATACGGAACTCATCTCGGCGCCCGCCTACTACCTGGCCGCCCGTAAGGCGCCCAGCGTCAACGCCTTCATGACCGGGATCGCCATTATCCAGGACGAGTTGGCGCACGCCCATATTGCCTTTCACCTGCTCGAAGAGCTGGGCGAGAGCCAGGAAGCGCTCATCTTCAAGCGCGACCCGAAGGCCTTCCGGTACCCGTACGCGTTCGACGTCCCGCTGGAAAGCTGGACCGAGCTGGTCACGGCCAACGCCCTGTACGACCAGGCGGGCTTCAATCTGCTGGGAGACATCCACGAGCACTGCTCCTACGGTCCCTGGAAGCGAGGGCTGGTCAAGGTCATGGCCGAGGAGAACTTCCACCTGCGCAACGGCCGCAACTGGATGAAACGCATCAGCGCCGCGGGCGGCGCGGCGCGGGACGAGTTGCAGCGGGCGGTCGACTGGATGTTTCCCTTGACCGTCGAGTGGTTTGGGCTTCCCGACACCCTCAAGCAGCACAGCACCCAGTTGGAGTACCGGCTCAAGGGATTGACCAACGACCAGCTCCGCCAGCAATGGCTGTCCACCGTCGTGCCCTTCCTCGACTCGATCGGCATCGTGGCGCCGGCCCATCGGGAGAGCAGCCACTATGCGCTGGATTACCCATTCCCCAGCACCTTCGACCCCGAGCAGAAGCGCTGGGACTTCACCGATCCGTGCACCTGGGACGACGTGCTGGCCCGGTGGCGCGCCCGGGGTCCCCGAAACGCCGAGATGGTTGGGCAGTTTCAAGAGAGCTTTCGGAACTTCCGGGTCCAGCCGTGAGGGCGATTGACCCGCTGGACCAGCGGGTCTGGCGGGCGCTGGCGCAGGTCGAGGACCCGGAGATGCCGATCAACATCGTCGATCTGGGCCTGGTCTATGGCGTTCACGTCGACAGCGGGAGGGTGCGCGTGGACCTCACCTTTACCGCCATGGGCTGTCCAGCGACCGACCTGCTGGTCGGCGACATCCGGGATCGGCTGGCGGCGGAGCCCGGGGTGCTGTCCGTGGAGCTGAATGTGGTCTGGAATCCACCCTGGACGGCAGCCAGGCTGTCACCCGCCGGGCGGGAGACGCTGATCGCGTGGGGCCTGGCGGTCTAAGTGGCCTCCTTCAGCCGGGTCCACCAGCAGGTCCGCCAGTACGAGGTCTTCGCCCGGAAGGTCCGCGAGGAGCCGCTGCGGCAGGTGGGCAGCGTGGTCGCCCCCGACGATGACCTGGCACAGGCCTATGCCCGGGCCACCTATGACGAAGAGCGGTGGGTGGAGCTGGTGATTGTCCCCAGCGAGGCGGTGATCCGGCTGTGGGCGCCCGGCGAGGACGGCAGCGGATCCGGGTGAGCCTGGCTACGCTCGTCCAGAGCCTTGCCGATAACAAACAGCTGCTCGGCCTCCGCTATGCCGAATGGTGCACCGCCGCTCCCACCCTGGAGGCCGACATCGCGGGGGCGGCCATGGGGCTCGACGACCTCGGACACAGCCGGGTGCTGCACGGTTCCCTTCGCGAGCTGGGTGAAGCGGATGCGGAACGCGACCCCACCAGTCCCGAGCACTACCTCAATGTGGCCTACCTCGACCAGCCCTGGAGTGACTGGAACCAGTTCGTGGCCGCCAATGCCGTGCTGGACACCGCCTTCACCCTGATGATCGAGGCGCTGGCCAATGGGAAGGTGGAGATGCTGCGCAGCCGGCTGCGGAAGATGCTGCAGGAAGAGCACTACCACTATTTGCATGGGCGCAGCTGGCTGCGCCAGGGAGGCAGCAACCCGGAGGTGGGCCGAGCGTTCGAGGAAGCGGTGGAATGGTTCGGACCAGAGGGGGGAGAGGTGGACCAGTTCCATAAGGCCGGCCAGCTCGCCGCCGGCGTCGCCGACCTGCGGTCCAGTCTCGGGGAGCGGGTAGCGATCGCGCTGCCGCCGGTGCAGACCGACTGGGCGCGATGGGACCCGCTTCGCCGGCGTACCCGCCCGGGTGGCATCGATGCCCGCACCTTCGAGATGCTGCGCGGCCTGGAAGAGAAGAGGTACATGCCCGCCGGTGGGGAAAGAAAAGACGCCTGAGTCACCGACACCGGCGCCTCGCTGCCCGTTCTGCGGCGCCGAGGACGTGGAGATCATCTCGCTATTCGGGTCGCAGGTGATGACCATGCAGTGCCGCTGCCGCCGGTGCCGGAGCTACTTCGAGGCGAGCAAATACTGAGGGCGAACCGAACATGCATCTACGAATACATGTTCCGGGTTGCGCTTCCAGAGGCCAGTCCCTAGCCTTACCCCTGCGACCTGTCAGAAAGCCAGTCGGTGGAGGAAACGACACCGATGGGTCCCCGAACAGGAAGGGCCGCAAGGCGTTTCGCTAGTACGGGACGAAGGTTTTTCCGGCAACGGGGAGACTGGGCGGCGGGATGAAGGCCGGCTGGGTCACACCAGCGGGTTGTAAACCGTAACGGCGGGTCGCTTCAATTTCCGAGACCCCACCCCCACCCTCCCCGCGGGGGCCGGGGGGGAGGCAGATTCGGGACCGGGTGGCTTCAATTTTCCAGCACCTCCACCACCACCTCCATTTGGAGGGAGTTACCGGCCAGGTCGCTTCAATTTCCCGGGACACCCACGCTAACTGTCAGCCGCTAGGGTGACGCTCAGGCCCGAAGGGGAGGCAGGCCTGTGTAAACCGTTCTTAACAGGTGTTGACAACCTGTTGAATTCGTCGGCATACCGGGGCAAGCGCTGCCACCGGGAGTTGCGCTCCTCCCGGCTTGTGACTCAGGCAAACCTTCCTGAGTCTTTCCGCTTGTTTTCTAAACCTTGACTGCCATATGCTCTTAGTTACACCCAATCGGCGCCGTCAATCGGTCAAGGAGGGATGCGATTGAAAGCCCGCAGCTTTGTCTCGCTTGCCGTTCCGCTCGTGTTTGCCTTCGCGTCGTCCGGAGGTTGGTCGGCTTCGGCCGGGCTCGGCCCCGGAGTTGGCGTCGTGCCGCAGGGCCCCCAGTCGGATGCCGCTTATGCCAGGAGCTTCAA
>DASPZT010000279.1:0-8480 GCA_035636135.1 Candidatus Limnocylindria bacterium
CCAGCGGCTGGTACCCAGCTACCTCAGCCGGTCGGCCCCCGCGGAAGTGGCAGAGATGCCGGCCGTGCAGGAGATCGCTGTCGGCGAAGGCATAGCCGGCTCGGTGGTGGAGACCAAACGGGGAATCGTCGTCGGCGACGCCAACCGGCATCCGAAGGCCAGCCTGGCCCGCAAGGTGAACGAATCCATGCTGGTGGCGCCGGTCCTCTTCAAGCAGGAGTTGCTCGGTGTGGTCGTGGTGTCCAAGCTGGGTCTCAACCAGTACACCGGGGACCACCTCCGGCTGGTGACCATCCTGGCCAATCAGCTGGGTGTTTCCCTGGCCAACGCTCGCATGATCGAGCGACTGGGCCAGGCCAGGGGACCGCAGCAGTCGGCCGCTTAAGCCCGGATTCGGGCTCAGCCCCGACCCCGGACCAGGTCCCTAGCCCTCGACCCGAACCAGGACGTACTCGCCGTCCCGGATCAGCCGCTTGAGGCCTTCGGGGGTGGTGGCGCCCCACATTCCCCAGCGCTCCACGATCAGGGGGGCAACCAGATCCACGTCAGCCTGGGGCACTAGGTGGACGCGACCCTCGGCGGAGGCTGCCCCTCCGGGAACGGTGAGGCGCACCCAGGAATCAGCCCGCCAGCGGACCGCCTTCACCGAGACGGCAGAGGTGAACAGGTACACCACGCCCGGCGGGCTGACCACGAACCACGCCCGGACGGTCCCTTCCCGGGACCCGTCTCGGGAGGTAACCAGGACGGTGTCTGACTGCGCCAGGCGCGCCAGGAACTCGGTCGGGAGAGGGGTCGGCTCAGCCGGCGGCGGCTGACTCAGCGGCAGACGCCTGGACCTTGGGGCGGCGGAGACGGCGCCCGCGGGGCCCGCCCAGCGGCTTCCCCAGCAAATCGCGTCCAGAGGCAACCTGGTTCTCGATCAGGCGGCGGATGATCCAGGAGGCGGTCAGCCCGTATTGGCGCCGGTGCGCTTTCAGGAACTCCTGGTGCGTCCGGTCGAGCTGGAGCGTGATCCGAGGCCCCCGCCCATTTCGCTCTGCCGTTGATGCCACTTTGTGCCCCTGGATGCCAAATTCTGTCGGTTGTCATATCATAGCAACAGACCATTTCGCGGCCGGCCCGCCACTGAGTGTGGCCTGGGCGCCGAGTGGGTAGACCATGTCCGTGGCCAAAGTCCTGATCCGCCCCCCCGAGAATGAGCTCGCCCGGCGAGCTGAATCCTTGATCGTGACGGGCAAGGAGCAGGGCTTCCTGCGCCCCGATGACATCGTCGCGGCCTTCCCGCTCACCGGGGACAATGCCGACGACTTCTTCCGGGTGGCCGCCGTGTTCCGCGAGATGGGCATCACGGTCGGCGAGGACGAGGAGGAGGAGACCGAGGACGAGCTTCAGGATGAGGCGGAAGGCCTCGACGCCGCAGTGCTCGATGACCCGGTCCGGATGTACCTCAAGGAGATCGGCCGGGTGAGCCTGCTGACCAAGGCGCAGGAAGTCGAGCTGGCTCAGGCGATGGAGGGCGGGTCGGACGAGGCCCGCCGCCACCTGACCGAGGCCAACCTGCGGCTGGTGGTGTCGGTCGCCAAGAAGTACCTGAACCGCGGCCTGCCCCTGCTGGACCTGATCCAGGAGGGCAACCTCGGCTTGATCCGGGCCGTCGAGAAGTTCGACTGGCGGCGCGGGTTCAAGTTCTCGACCTATGCCACCTGGTGGATCCGGCAGGCGATCACTCGCGCCATCGCCGACAAGTCGCGCACCATTCGCATCCCGGTGCACATCGCGGACACCATGAACCAGCTGGTCCGGACGTCGCGCAACCTGGTGCAGGAGCTTGGCCGGGAGCCGACCGAGGCCGAGGTCGCCGCCGCCATGGGCCTGCCCGAGGAAAAGGTCCGAGAGCTGATGAAGGTGGCCCGGGAGCCCGTCTCGCTGGAGAGCCCGATTGGCGAGGAAGAGGACTCGCGGCTGGCGGACGTGGTGGAGGACCGGGATGCCGTGGCTCCCCCCGAAGCGGCCAGCGCCACGGTGCTGCGGGACGAGATGGAAGACGTGCTGGGCACGCTGACTCCGCGGGAGCGGCGCGTGATCCAGCTCCGCTTCGGCCTGATCGACGATCAGCCGCGCACCCTGGAAGAGGTGGGCAAGCGCTTCGGCCTGACCCGGGAGCGGATCCGGCAGATCGAGGCCAGCGCCTTGCGTAAGCTGCGCCACCCGAGCCGGTCGAACATCCTGCGCGGCCACCTCGAGCAGGCTGTCTAACACCGCTGCGGCCGCACCCTCTCCTGCCCCTCCCTGAAGGGAGGGGAAAAGCGAAATTGGCGGAGCGACTGCAACACGTCCGCTGGATCGGTGGTGGAAGCGGGGCGGGCAAAACCACGGTCGCTGCGAGACTGGCCGCCGACCACGGACTGCGTCTCTACAGCTGCGATCCCATGCAGTCCGACCAGACTCGGCGGTCCAACCCCGTCGACCATCCGCTGCTTCACGACTTCCTGGCCATGGATATGGACGAGCGGTGGGTGAGCCGCCCGCCATCGGTGATGCTCAAGACGTTCCACGGATTTCAGGGAGAGGGGTTCCACCTGATCCTGGAAGATCTCCTCGCACTCCCCGAGGAGCCTCCGATCCTGGCCGAGGGCTATAAGCTGCTGCCTCGGCTGGTTTCACCCCTCCTGAGCGGACCGAATCAGGCCGTTTGGCTCGTTCCCACGCCACGGTTTCGCCGGGCGGCCGTCGAAATGCGGGGATCCACCTGGGAGATCGCCGGGAGGACAAGCAATCCCGAGCAGGCGCTGGCCAACCTACTGGCCCGTGATGAGCTCTTTACGGACGACGTGGTCAAACAGGCGGCTGCCCGGGCGCTCCGAGTGATCGAGGTCGATGGAACCCTGAGCCGTGATGACCTCACGATGCGAGTGGCCGAAAGCCTCGGCCTGACCTAGGCCGAAACATCCCCCACCCCACCCTCCTCCGCCAGGGGGGAGGACGATTGACCGCGCTCGCGTCGGATCGAGGTCAGCAGTCGTGCCAGGACAGCGCCAACGCCCGAAGTCGCGATCACGACCGCCATCGGAAGAGCCGTGGTGATCCCGGCGATGCCAACCAGGGGCGCGCCGGCTGCGCCAATCCCGCTCTGGATCACACCTACCAGGGCTGACCCGGTGCCGGCCGCCTCCGGGTGTCTCGACAGGGCCAGCGCGACCGCGTTGGGCACCACGAAGCCGATGCTGGAGACCAGCACAAACAGAGGAGGAAGCACCGCGGCGAGGCCCAGGCCGCCGATGAGGATCACTGCCAGCAGCGCCAGCCCCGCGACCCCAGTGACCGTGACACCGACCGTGAGGAGGCGCGCCGGAGGAATTCGACCCACCAGGCTTCCGTTGATCTGGCTGGTGATGACGAAGCCGACCGCGTTGAGGCCGAAGATCAGGCTGAATGTTTGGGGCGATACGTGGTAGATGCCCTGCAGCACGAATGGAGACCCCGCGATATAAGCGAACATCGCCCCAAACCCCAGCCCGCCCGACACCGCATAGCCCAGGAACCGGGTATCAGCCGCCAGCCTCCGGAACGTCTGGACGGTGTCGCCCAAGCTGCCGCTCCGACGGCGCTCAACCGGCAACGTCTCCGGCAGCGCCCGGGCTGCGCCGAGCCAGAGCAGCGCCGTGACTACCGCCAGCGCCAGAAAAATGCCGTGCCATGAGGTGAACCGCATGATCTGAGCGCCCAACACCGGCGCCAGGATGGGTGCGATCCCAAAGATCAGGATCAGCCGGGAGAAGTAGCGCGCGGCGGCGGAGCCCGTGTACAGGTCGCGCACGATCGCCCGGGCGATGACAATCCCGGCCGCGCCGGCTAAACCCTGCAGCAACCGCAGGGCCACCAGGATCGGCGCAGTGGGAGCGACCGCGCAGAGCAGGGATGCCAGCACGTATCCGGCCACGCCGATCAAGAGCGGCCGGCGCCGACCCAAGGCATCGCTGATCGGCCCGGCAACCACCTGGCCGATGGCCAGCCCGATCAAGCACGCCGTCAGGGTCAGCTGGATCAGCGACTCACTGGCGGCCAGGTCCCGCCCAATTGCCGGAAGGGCAGGCAGGTACATATCGATAGAGAGCGGTCCGAAGGCTGTCAGCCCGCCGAGGAGGACGAACAGGCGCGCTCGCCCCCTGAGGGTCATGGAATCTGCCATTAAGGGTTGGAACCGGCCGATCCCCGAATTGATTCCGGCAGCCTCAAAGCTGGCCGTAGATGGGAATGACGGCGCCAGTGACGGCCTGGGCCTCGTCGCTACAGAGGAACGCGATGACTGAGGCGATGGCCTCAGGCGCCACGGCCTTCGCGAGCAGCTTGGCGGGGAGGTCGCGACGATTGGTTGGGGTATCGATCAATGCCGGCACGACGGCATTGACCCGAACGCCAGTGTCCTTGAGCTCTTCCGCCAGCACCTCAGTGAGCTTGACCACGGCTGCCTTCGCAATCGCATAAGCGGCGGCCCCGCGCTCGGTCCGGAGGCCGGACCGCGACGACACGTTGACGATGGCACCACCGCCAGCCTGCACCATCCTGATAGCTGCGGCCCGGGATGACAGCCAGGCTGTGCTCAGGTTGAGGTCAAGCATGAACCGGTAGTCCTCGAGCGGCGTGTCGACCACCGTTCCGCCGCGATAGCCGCCTGTGGCGTTCACCACCCACCGAGGGATCGTCCCGGCCCGGTCCAGGCGCGCCCAGAGCGCGTCGACGTCTTCGGGGCGGGTTAGGTCCGCAACCTCTCGCGTGACCCCGCTGAGCTTGGCCAGCTCATCGTGCGAACGAGCCACCGCGATGACCTGGTCACCGCGCCCGAGGAAGGCCGCGACCACGGCGGGGCCCAGACCGCCGGTCGCGCCGCACACGATGGCGATGCTCATCTGGCTTGGCTCATCTCGCGGTTTGCTTGCTGATGGTCGCGGAGACGATACTCCACATGGCTAGAAGTGACAATGATCTCATTTGGGCTCCTGATTCTTCGTCTGGTGGCGGGCCTGACCGTGGCCGCCCACGGCGCCCAGAAGCTGCTGGGCTGGTTCGGTGGCGGGGGGATCCACGGGACCCGCGGCTTTGTGACCCGGCTGCAGTTTCGGCCGACCGAGCTGTGGACCTGGGCCGTCATCCTGGGCGAGTTCGGAGGCGGGCTCCTGCTGGCGCTCGGCTTGCTGAGCCCGGTCGGCAGCTTTGGAGTCATGGGAGCCATGGCCATCGCCATCTGGGTCGTCCATCGGCCGAAGGGCTTCTTTAACGGGAAGGGCGGGATCGAGTTCCCGCTGCAGCTCGCGACCGTCGCGCTGGTCCTCAGCCTCACGGGTGCTGGCCGTTACTCCCTCGATAACCTGCTGGGCATTTCGCTACCGGAACCGGTGGCATGGATCGTTCTCGCGATCGGGCTCATCATCGGCGTCGCGGCCGCACTCGTCAGCCGGCGGCAGAGCAGGCCCAAGAGCACGTCGCCCGCCGCCGGGACTGGTAGCTAGAAGAGACACCCTCCCCTACCCCTCCCTCGAGGGAGGGGACCCTCTCCCTAGGCGATGACGACGCCTTGCCAGGGGCCAAGGGTGAGCGTGCCACGAACGGTCTCGCTCTCGCGCCGGCGGTCGGTCGCGATGCGGACGATGCCGTCGACGCCGTCCACCCGGACGTCAGTGTCCGAAAGGTTCAGCGCGATGGTGGTACCTCCACCGCGGTGCCAGGCCCATACGCCAGACGGCCCGGGCTGGGAGGTGTAGGCTCCGCCGCGCAGGTCCGGCGATCTCCGGCGGAAGGCAATCAGGTCGCGCGCGAACGAGAGGACCGATCCCGGGTGGCGACGCTGGTCGGCCACGTTGACCGCCTCCACATCACCGAGCGGTTGCCAGGTCCGCGCCGTCGCCGTGGTGAAGCCGGCTCCGGGTTCCGATGTCCATGGCATCGGGGTGCGCTCCGGATCGCGGCTTCGACCGTTGCCGGCCCCCGCCCAATCCTTGATGTCCGCGCGGGCGATCGGCGTGTCACGCATCCCGATCTCATCGCCGTAATAGAGAAAGGGCGTGCCCCGCAGCGTGAGCAGGACCAGCAGCGCACAGCGGGTCTTGGCCTCGTCGCCATGGCACCAGCGGGTGGGGAACCGCGAAATGTCATGGTTGGAGGCCGTGTAGACCGGCCAGCTGGTGCCTGACAAGGCCTTCTCGGTGGCCTCGACCACAGCGCGCAGGGAACTCGCCTGAAACGGCGCCTCCGAGAAGGCAAAATTGAAGGCCAGGTGGAGCTGGTCGTTGGCGCCGTAGTAGGGAGCCAGATCGGCCACCTGCGGCACGCTCGTCTCGCCAATGAGAATCCGCGGTGGGGCATATCCGTTGGCCAAACGTCGCCAGCGCTGGAAGACCTCGTGCACTTCCGGCTGGTTGGCGTTGTAGGTTATCGGCGGGCCCTGCACGGGGACCGGAGGGTTGTCCCGCAACTGGCGATCCTTGACGATCGCGTTCGCGACATCGATCCGAAAGCCAGCCACGCCCCGGTCGAACCAGAAGCGAAGAATATCGTCGAAGGCGTCGCGCACGTCGGGGTTCCACCAGTTGAGATCGGGTTGCTCGGGCAGGAACTGGTGCAGGTAGTACTGGCCCGTCCTGTCGTCGAGGCTCCAGGCAGGGCCGCCAAATGCGCTCAACCAGTTGTTGGGAAGCCCGCCATCCGGCCTGGGATCGGCCCAGACATACCAGTCGCGGCGGCGGGCGTGGCGTGATGTCCGGGAATCGAGGAACCAGGGATGCTGGTCGCTCGTATGGTTGGGCACCAGGTCCAGGATGACCCGGATCCCGCGCCGGCTCGCTTCAGCGATGAGCTCGTCCGCGACGCCCAGGTCGCCGAGGACTGGTTGGACGTGACAGTAGTCGGCCACGTCGTAGCCAAAGTCTTTGTCCGGCGAGACCGTGATCGGGTTCAGCCAGATCCCGTCGATGCCCAGCCAGTGGAGGTAGTCGAGGTGGGCGATCACGCCGCGCAGGTCGCCGATCCCATCCCCGTTCGAGTCGGCGAATGACCGCGGGTAGATCTGGTAGAGAACGCCCTCGCGCCACCAGGCGGCGGGATCAGCCATCCGACGGGCCAGGCCGCCAGCCAGTTCGCGCCGCCCACTCCTCGGCCGCCACCACGATGAGGTCGGTGACCGGATCCTTGATGTCCGCGTACACGCCGGTGTCAAGGGACAGTTCGGCGAGCCGGCGCTTGAGCGTGGCGTACGAGGTCGCCGCCTCCGTGTGCGCCCGCAGGTAGTCGCGAAAGAGCAAGGGGTAGCGTTGATTGGGCCGCCCGTCGACCCGCAGGTGCAGGTTCAGCCGGCGCCGCCCAGGAGCCTCGACCATCAACCGTTTGGCCCAGTCGGCCGCCGGACCGTCCCGTCCAGGCGGACGATGATCGCGGTCAATCGTGTGCGGCACGAAGCCGGCCGCCCCCAGGGGCGCGACCAGAGCCCCTTCCGGCTCCAGCGCCGCCACTGAGACCTGCACGTCGATCACGTCCTTGGCCGCCAATCCGGGGACCGCCGTGGAGCCGATGTGGTCGATCCGGCGGGCGAGTCGCCCCAGGACCCGACGGTCGCCCCAGGACCCGACGAATGTCGATCGCGATGCATCGAATTGGCGAGGCCACTCGGGGTCGTAGGGGACGATCCGGGCCAGGGCCATTCGGAATAAAGTACTGGACACGCAGAGTTCTGGGGAACATGAAGGCTGTTTGGAACGACGTCACGTTAGCCGAAAGCGATGCCACTATTGAGGTGGAGGGAAACCAATACTTTCCGCCCGACGCGGTCAAGCACCAGTACTTCCAGGAGACTCCGACCCACACTACGTGCGCCTGGAAGGGGCTGGCCAGCTACTACACCGTCACCGTCGATGGCAAGACCAACCCGGATGCGGCGTGGTTCTACCCGGACCCCAAGCCTGCCGCTGTCGAGATCAAGGACTACGTCGCCTTCTGGAAAGGCGTGCAGGTCCAGCCGTAGGCTGCGCGGATGATTGAGTATCGGGTCTCGCCGAGCCGGGCCAAGGCGCAACTGGACAACGGCGAGGCCATTGCGCTAGACGTGACCAGCTCGCTGGTCTATCCGGCCGTCAACGGCCGGATCCCGGGTGCCATCCGCGTGCCGCCAGAGCCCATCCTCCGCGGCATGGCCCGCCGAGCCCCGGCCTCGGAAGTCATGGTGCACTTCCCGGCCCTGCCCGATGGGCGGCCAATTCTCGCCTACTGCACCTGACCCGACGAGAAAACTAGCGCCCGTGTGGCGCAATTCTTGCGGCGGCAGGGCCGAGACGCCTGGGCGCTGCAGGGCGGCCTGGCAGCCTGGCGCGCGGCGGGCTACCCCATGGAGCCCAAAGCTGTAACGGCTCCACTACCGGCGCACGACGCCGATTGCCCCGACTGTGATCAGCCAGTTGAGCAGCACCAGTTGGTAGCGACCTAGCCGAGCT
>DASPZT010000280.1:0-13006 GCA_035636135.1 Candidatus Limnocylindria bacterium
GGTCCCCATTGCCAGAACTACCAGCAGCAGGCATGCTTCTACTGGAACAGCCGCCACGCGGCCCGGGCCGCCGACCTGGTGGTCACCAACCATGCCCTCCTGCTGGCCGACGCGCTGTCCGGGGGCACGGTCCTCCCGCCCTACCAGCACCTGATCGTGGACGAAGCCCACCAGCTGGAGGAGTCCGCCGTCGAGAATCTGACCGTGCGGCTGTCGGAGGCCGTCCTGCTCGAGAACCTGGAGCAAGCCCTGACCTGGCTGGCCGCGGTCATCCAGCTGCCCGACTCCACCCTGACCGTGGAGGCGGCCGCCGCCCGGGAAGGGGCGGCCCAGTTCTTCGCCGAGGTGCAGAGCTTTGTGAAGCAGCCGCCGGTGGACCAGGACCCGCGCCTGTTTGGGGAAAACCGGGTGTTGCTCGACCCGGCCGGCCGCCAGCTGCCTGGGTTTGCCAGCCTGGTCGCCGCCGGGCGGCGCCTGACCGACCGGCTGTCGGGGGTCTGCCGCGCGCTTGAGGCCGGCCTCGACCAGGCCGACCCCGACGGGCTCAACGGTCACGCCGTCCATGAGCTCGACCTGCGGGCTATCCAGCTCAGCACGCTAACGGACCTGTTGCACGAAGCCTTCGCCCAGGCGCGTCCGGACCGCATGTACTGGCTGGTCATCGAGCGTCGGTCTGGCCGGCCGCTGTTGCAGGTCGTCCCCACGGACGCCGGCCGCACCCTGGCCGAGCGGGTCATCCAGGACAAGGAGACCGTGGTCTTCACCTCCGCCAGCCTGGCGGTGGCCGACTCGTTTGACTATTTCCGGCGGGGGGTGGGCCTGCGCGAAGCGGAGGCGCACGAGCTGATCCTGGCGTCGCCATTCGACTATCTGTCCCAGGCGCTGCTCTGCCTGCCCACCGATCTGAAGGAGCTGGACGACCTCCAGTTCCTCGACCAGACTGCCGAAACCGTCGCCTCGATTGCGCGCCAGCTGGAAGGGCGGACCCTCGTCCTGTTCACGGCGCACCAGCAGCTGCGCGATGTGGCCGATCGGCTGCGGCCGCTGTCCGCCGGAGACGGGGTCCTGGTCATGGCCCAAAACGTGGACGGCACCAGGCGGCAATTACTGGAGCAATTCCGTGAGCACCCGCGCACCATCCTGCTGGGGACGAGCAGCTTCTGGCAGGGGATCGACGTGCCCGGCGACGCGCTCTCCTGCGTCGTGATCGTGCGCCTGCCGTTTGGCGTCCCGACTGACCCGGCGCGGGTGGCCCGCAGCGCCGGACTCCGGGATCCATTCACCGAGCTGCTGCTGCCGGAGGCGGTGCTGCGCCTGAAGCAGGGGTTTGGCCGCCTTATCCGCAAGCGGACGGACCGGGGGGCGGTCGTGCTGCTCGACCACCGGGTGGCCAATCGGGCCTACGGACAGGCCTTCCTGGACGCCCTGCCGCGGGCCGCGGTCCACCTGGGGTTGTCGGACGAGCTGGCGCCCACCATCGGCCGGTGGCTGGAGCGCACGGTGAGCCTGGTGTGAGCGACGACCATCGGCTCCGGGTCGCCCTCGCCCAGATGGCGCCCGCCCTGGGCGACCGCCAGCGAAATCTGGAGGCGCATCGGGGATGGATCGGCAAGGCCAAGGCGACCGGCGCGCAGCTCTTGGTCTTCCCCGAGCTGAGCCTCACCGGCTACTTCCTCAAGGACCTGGTCCCGGAGGTCGCGATCACCCGCGACGGGCCGGAGATGCAGGAGCTGGCCAGGCTGTCCGCGGACCTGGACCTGGTGGTGGGCGCCGTGCTCGAGGAACCCGACCACCGCTACTTCAACGCCTCCGTCTATCTCAGCCGCGGCGAGCTGCGGCACATTCACCGCAAGGTGTACCTGCCCACCTATGGCATGTTCGACGAGCAACGGTACCTCGCGTCCGGGGACCGCTTCCGGAGCTTCTCCACCGGCTACGGGCGGGCCGGCATCCTGATCTGCGAGGACATCTGGCACCTGTCTACGGCGTACATCCTGAGCCTACAGGGCGTGGATCTGATGATCTGCCCCTCAGCCAGTCCGGGTCGCGGGGTCAGCACCGACGAGCGATTGGGGACGGCTGAGTCGTATGCCCTGCTCTGCCGGACCTACGCCCAGTTCTTCACCACCTTCTTCCTCTACTGCAACCGGGTCGGCTACGAGGACGGGGCCAACTTCTGGGGCGGCTCGATGATCATCGGTCCCAACGGCGACCTCATCCAGCAGGAGGAGGACGCTGACGAGGCGATGGTGACCGCTACCCTGAACCTGGGCGATGTGCGCCACGAACGGCTCTCCAACCCGTTACTCCGCGACGAGAAGCTGGAACTGACCATCAATGAGCTCCGCCGGGTCTGGCATGAGCGTACCCGCGAACCGTACTGAGCGCGCGGAATTCCTGCCCCTCGCCATCAATCCCACGTTGGTGGAGCGCATCCTCCTCGGGTTTATCCAGGACGAGGTGCGCAAGGTCGGATTCCAGCGGGTGGTCATCGGGCTGAGTGGCGGGGTCGACTCCAGCCTGGCCGCCACGCTGGCGGCGCGAGCGCTTGGTCCGTCCAACGTCAAGGGACTGCTCATGCCCTACCGCTTGAGCGATCCCCGCAGCCAGAGTGACGCTGAGGCCGTCGTGCGCCAGCTGGGCATCGAGCACGAGCTGATCGACATCAGTCCCCAGATCGACGCCTACTTTGCCCGCTATCCCGACGCCGAACCGGCCCGCCGGGGGAACAAGATGGCCCGGGAGCGGATGACCATCCTGTATGACCACTCCTGGGAGTGGCAGGCGCTGGTGCTGGGCACCAGTAACAAGACGGAGCTGCTGCTTGGCTACGGCACCATCTACGGCGACATGGCCAGTGCCGTGAATCCGATCGGGGACCTGTACAAGACCCAGGTGTGGCAGCTGGCCGATGCCCTGGGCGTGCCCACCGCCATCGTGCAGAAGGCGCCATCGGCGGACCTCTGGGCTGGCCAGACCGACGAGGTCGAGTTGGGTTTCCAGTACCGCGAGGTGGATCGACTCCTCTACTACCTGATCGAGCGCCGCTACTCGGTAGCCGAACTGGAGCGGGAAGGCTTTGGGCGCGCCTTCATCGACGTGGTGATGGGCAAGGTGCGGGAGAGCCAGTACAAGCGGCGGCTGCCGGTGATCGCCAAGCTCTCCAGCCGCACCATCGACCGCGACTTCCGCTATCCGCGCGATTGGGGCCACTGATTCCGCTTTTGGCCACGGATCCGCTGATCGGCGGGCTCTTTTGGGCTGCCGTCGCCTTCTGGGTGGGGGCCGAGTGGGTGTTTGGCGTTCGCAGCCGGCCGCCGGTCGGCGCCGCCCTCAGGGACCGCGGGTCGCGGATCGTGGTGGTCGCCTCAGTCGGGATCGGGATCGCCCTCGCGGCCAACCTGGCGTTCGCCGCGCCGGAGGCGGCCATCGCGCCCAGCCGCCTGGTGCCGCTGGCCGGCATCGCTCTGATGGTGGCGGGCGAAGGCTTCCGGCTGTACGCCATCCGCAGCCTGGGCCGATATTTCACCTTCGTGGTGGCGCTCCACCCCGGTCAGCACCTGGTCGAGTCGGGTCCGTACCGGCTTATTCGGCACCCGTCGTATACCGGGTCGCTGGTGACGGTGCTCGGGATATGCCTGGCCATGGCCAACTGGCTCTCCCTGCTGGGCGTGATCCCGGCGGCGCTCGGGTACGGGTACCGGATCCGGATCGAGGAGCGCGCGCTGGTGGAGGGGCTGGGCGAGGCGTACCGAGCCTACATGCGCCGGACCAAGCGGATCATTCCTTACATTGTGTGAGCGTGGGCACGCTCTACCTCGTTTCAACCCCCATCGGCAACCTGGATGACATCACGCTGCGGGCCTTGCAGGTGCTGGAGGCGGCCCCGCTGGTGGCGGCCGAAGACACCCGCCACACGCTGAAGCTGCTCACCCACTTCGGCCTGCGCCGGCCACTGGTGAGCCTGCATGCCCACAACGAGGACCGGCAACTGGAGGGCATCCTGGAGCGGTTGAAGCAGCACGATATCGCGCTGGTTTCGGACGCGGGCACCCCGGCGCTGTCGGACCCCGGCGTCCGGCTGGTGAGCGCGGCGGTGGCCCGCGGCTTCGCCGTGGTCCCCATCCCCGGGCCGTCCGCGCCGCTGGCGGCCCTGGTGGCGTCGGGGCTGCCCACCAACCAGTTCACGTTCCTGGGATTCTTGCCTCGCAAGCGTGGCGAGCTGGAGCGTGTGCTGCGCGACGCGGGGGAGGCGCGCCGGACTTTCGTCTTCTTTGAGTCGCCGCATAGACTGACGAAAACATTGGCTATAATGGCTGCCACCCTCGGCCCGCGCGCCATGGTGGTAGCCCGGGAGATCACCAAGACGCACGAAGAATTTGTTCGCGGAACCCCAGCTGCGCTCCTGGCCCACTTTGAGCAGCGGCCGCCGCGTGGGGAGCTGACGGTGGTGGTGGCCGGGAGCGATTGGAAACCTGTGAACGGGGCCGGCAGCAATGGGTAAGTTCTACGTCACCACCGCCATCGTGTACGTCAACGACAAGCCTGCCCTGCATTACCTGTATGAGGTCGTGGCCGCCGACGTCCTGGCCCGCTATCACCGGATGATTGGCGACGACACCTTCTTCCTGACCGGAACCGATGAGCATTCCATCAACGTGGAGCGCGCCGCCAAGCGGGAGGGTCTCCCGGCGAAGGTGTACAGCGACCAGATGGCGCAGCTCTACCGCGACGTCGAGGCGCAATTCGGCATCTCCTACGACCGGTTCATTCGGACCGAAGATTCGGACCACGTGGCCGGCGTTCAGAAATTCATCGGCCAGATG
The DNA here is from genome assembly GCA_035636135.1 of Candidatus Limnocylindria bacterium. Classification (GTDB taxonomy): domain Bacteria; phylum Chloroflexota; class Dormibacteria; order CF-121; family CF-121; genus CF-121. Next base: position 4,827 of record DASPZT010000280.1, read on the forward strand.
CAGGCCAAGGGGGACATCTACAAGGGCACCTACAGCGGCTGGTACTGCCCATCGTGTGAAGCCTTCTATCAAGCGGACGAGTTGAACGATGGGTACTGCCGGATTCACCCGTCGATCAAGGCCAGCTGGCTGCAGGAGGACAACTACTTTTTCGCGCTCTCGAAATACCAGGACCGGCTGCTGCAACACATCGAGAAACATCCCGAGTTCATCCAGCCCGAGAGCCGCCGCAACGAGATTCTCGGCTGGTTGAAGGCGGGCCTTCGCGACTTTAGCATCTCGCGATCCACGATCACGTGGGGCATCCCCTTTCCCGGCGATGAGCGGCACGTCGTGTATGTGTGGGGCGACGCGCTGGTCAACTACATCACCGGGGTCGGCTATGGCACCGATGAGGCGCTGTTCAAGCGCTGGTGGCCGGCCGACCTCCACATCATCGGCAAGGACATCACCCGCTTCCATGCCCTCTACTGGCCCGCCATGCTGATGTCTGCCGGCGTCGCGTTGCCCAAGCGGATCTGGGGCCACGGCTTCATGCTGTATCGCGGACAGCGGACCAGCAAGACCGCCGGTACGGCCATCGACCCCATCGAGGTGGCGAGCATGTTCGGGGCCGACGCGGTGCGGTACCTGGTCCTCCGCGAGGTGCCATTCGACCGCGACGCGGATATCAGCGTGGAGGCCATGACCGATCGGTTCAATGCCGACCTGGCCAACGACCTGGGGAACTTCGTCTACCGCAGCCTCTCCATGCTCCAGCGCTACTTCGACGGCAAGGTCCCCGCTCCGGACGGCGATACGACCAAGTTGGACGCGGACCTGCGCAAGGCGTTCGAGAAAGCCGTCAAAGGCCAGGGGAAATGCCTCAAGGATCTCAACTACACCGGCGCTCTCGAGCTGATCTGGGCTGCCGTCAACCGCGGTAACAAGTACATCGAGGAGAGCGCGCCCTGGGTGCTCGCCAAGCAGTCCGACCAGCGCAAGCGGCTGCAGACCGTGATGTACAACCTGGCCGAGGCGATCCGGCTGACGAGCCTCCTGATCGCGCCCTTTATGCCGGACACCGCGCAGAAGATCGCGGCCCAGGTCAAGGCCGATTTCAAGACGCCCTGGGTCACCGCCCAGGAATGGGGCGGCACGGCAGTCCGGACGCAGACGACACTGGGTGGCGTCCTGTTCCCCCGGATCGAGAAAGAGCTGGCAAGCTCATCGACCTCATCCAGCTGATCGACTCGCACGCGCACCTGCTGTCCCTTCGGGCGCCAGACACGCCGGACTCCGCGCTGCGGGAGGCCGCCGACGCCGGTGTCACCCGGGTGATCAACATCGGCGACGACCCGACCGATAACGAACCGGGCATCCAGCTGGCCGAGCGGATCCCGGCGCTGCGCACGACCGTCGGCTGGCATCCGCACTTTGCGGATCACCCCTTGGAGGCCAAGGAGCTCCGAGCGTTGCGAACCCTGGCGGCGCATCCGCGGGTGGTCGCCGTGGGCGAGATTGGCCTGGACTACCACTTCACCGAGTACCACCGGGTGCCGGCCAAGGCGCAGGCCCGCGCGTTTCGACAGATGCTGGGCTTGAGCCAGGAGCTGGGCAAGCCGGTGGTGCTGCACACGCGCGACGCCTTTGCCGACCTGCTGGCCATCCTCGACGAATTTCCCGGGATCGGCGGCGTCTTCCATTGTTTCAGCGGCAACGCGGCCATCGCCTCGGAGTGCCTGGCGCGCGGCTTTGCCATTTCCTTCGCGGCCACCGTCACCTATCCGGGGGCCCATGACGTCAAAGGCGCGGCCGGCCTGGTGCCGTTGGACCGGATGCTGGTGGAGACCGACGCGCCGTTCCTTCCACCCCAGAGCCGCCGCGGCCAGCCCAACGCGCCGCGCTACCTGCCCGAGACCGTTCAGGGCATCGCCACCCTCCGCGGGGAAGGCGTCGAATCCGTAGCCGCCGCCACCCGGCGCAATGCCATCCAGCTGTTCGGACTCGATGGCTGATCTGCCTGACCTCGCCAACCCGTCCACGATCCGCGCCGTGGCGCGCCGCTTTGGCGTGCAGTTCCAGCGCCGGTGGGGCCAGAACTTCCTGGCCGATCGGGGCCACCTGGAGCGGCTGGTGGCCGCCCTGGCGGTTCACCCAGCGGAGCACGTTGTGGAGGTCGGCCCCGGCCTCGGGGTCCTGACCCGCGAACTGGCCGAGCGCGCCGCGAGCATCGTGGGGGTAGAGGTCGATTCGGCCTGCGTTCGGGCACTGGGGCTGACTCTGCGCGGGCTGGCCAACGTGACCATCGTGCCGGGAGACATCCTGGTCCAGCCGGTCGGTCGCCTGGGCCCGACCCCCTACCGGGTCGTCGGGAACATTCCGTACAACCTGACCGGCGCCCTGTTCGGGCATTTGCTGGAGCAACCCGATCCGCCACGGCAGATCGATCTGCTGGTGCAGAAGGAAGTCGCCGAGCGGATTGCGTCGCCGGGCGGCGATTGGAGCCTGGCCACCCTGAGCGTACGGGCGTTCGGTAGCGCCGAGCTGATCCTGACTATTCCCAAGGAGGCCTTCTTCCCGGTGCCCAAGGTGGCCTCGGCTCTGCTGCGGATCGTTCCGGAGCCGATGCCCGTCATCCCGCGTGATGAGCTCCCCGAGTTTTTCAAGTTTGTCCGCCCGTTCTTTCAGGCCCGGCGAAAGCAACTGCCGTACGTCCTCACCAGGCGGTTGGGCCTGTCGAACGCCGAGGCGCGAGCTCACCTGAGCCAGCTGGGGATCGATCCAGCTCGCCGCCCCGAAACGCTTTCGCTGGAGGAGTGGCGGCGACTCTTCGCCCGGCGTATAGTTCCCGCCTAGAAGACAGGAGGGACCGACGCACGATGGACGACGATATCCCGTTTTCGCGGCGGGTCTATTCGGGGCGGGGCGTCTTCCTGGACAACCTCCTGACTGAGGTGGCCGCCCGGCCCGAATTGCTGCGCCTGGTGAGACGGGCGAAAGAGATGAGCGACGATGAGCTGGCCACCCTGGTCGAGGTGATCGGGCGCTCCAGTGGTCGACCGGTCCGCCACAGGGCGTGGTATCTGGGCCGGCCACTCACCCTGCTGGCCGGCGCGGGCGCCCTGGTCGTCGTCCTCGGTCTGATCAGCGTGGTGCTCTTCGTGTTCGGGACGGCCCGCGCCGCAGGATAAGCCCCTTGGCGGGGCTTATGATGCAGTGGCCTTGAGGGACCCCCGCGACATCATTGTGCCGCGCCCCGGTGGGTTCGGCGGTGTCCTCGGCAATCCGGACTTCCGGCTGATGTGGTCGGCGCAGATTGCCTCGCAACTGGCCGACAAGTTCCTGATGTTCTCGCTGCTGATCCTGAGCTACACCGTGAGCCGCACCAGCACCCAAGGCGCCACGCTGTTCCTGGCCTACACGCTGCCCTCGGTTTTCCTCAGCCCTTTCGCCGGCGTGTACGCGGACCGCCACAACAAGAAGCTGCTGATGTTCTGGACCAACGCCATCCGGGGCGGCCTCATCCTCCTGATCCCGCTGAGCCGGTATTCCCCGTACTTCCAGGGAGTCACCTGGCACCTGCTGGTCATCACCTTCCTGTTTGCCGCGGTCGGCCAGGTCTTCGCCCCGGCGGAGGCGGCGTCGATCCCGTTCATCGTCAATAGCGAAGGGCTGATGACGGCCACATCCGTGTTTACCAGCACGGTGATGCTCACGCTGCTGGTGGCGGTCCCGCTCTCGACGCTGGCCGTCCGGTTCCTCGGCCAGGAGTCGCCCTATTGGGCAGCGGCGCTGCTCTTCTTTATAGCCGCGGGACTGATCCTGCTGATTCGAACGCCGCTGCGGCTGGTGACGCACGTCGCGCCCGAATCGCCGGATCTCCTCTATGAGCTCCGGGAAGGGGTGGCATACATTGCCTCCCGGCCGGAGGTCCGCACCGCGGTCCTCCAGCTCAGCCTGACCATCACCATCATCTTCTCCGTCTTCGTGGTGGCGCCCCAATACATGAGCACGGTGCTGCAGCTGCAGGCGCGCGACGTGTACCTGATCCTGGGGCCGGCCGTGCTCGGCATGCTGGCCATGGCCTTCTTTTTGGGCCAGTACGGTCGCCATTTCCGGCGAACCCGGCTCCTGATCGGCGGCCTGCTCTCAGCTGGCGTGACCCTGATGCTGGTGGCGGTCGTCCCCAGCCTTCTGCGCCAGTTCGCCCCCAACTTGTTGCTGAGCTTCCCGGCAATCTTCGGCCTGGTGGGGGGCCTGGAGTTCGGGGTGCTCTTCATCCCAGCCTTTACGGTCCTGCAGGAACACACCGAAGCGGAGCTTCGGGGTCGCATCTTCGGGGCGGTGTTCACCGTGGTCAACGCCGCGGTGGCGGTGCCCATCCTGCTGGCCGGCGGGCTCGCGGACCTCTTCGGCGTGTCTCGGGTGATCTTCGGGATGGGGGTGTTGCTGGTGCTGGCCGGCCTCACGTCCGCGCTTCCCAGTCGCCGCAGCCCGTTGATCCCGCCGAAGGAAATGAAGGAGAACCGCTAGCCCGCCGATATAATCGGTGGGTCCAGGGCGCATAGCTCAGTTGGTACGAGCGCTTCCATGACAAGGAAGAGGTCACAGGTTCGACTCCTGTTGCGCCCACCAAAGTTCCCTTCCCGATGAAGGTGCCAGCGACACCTCGGAACCGAGCCCCTTTCTACGACGGATGGAGCCGGTCGAATGAGCGCCTGGTCGAGACCATCGGCGCCCTGTCCCTCGAGCAACTCGCGCTGAGGCCGGCAACCCGACCTCTGACCCCTCTGGGCCACCACCGCCCATCTCGCTGGGGCCCGGGTGTACTGGTTGTGCGCGATCCTCCAGGAGCCCGGCGCCGAGGGCGCGCCCTATTCCGATGCCACCGGAGCCGGTTGGGAGGACGACCTGGCGCACCCCGCGTGATCCCAGCGAACTCATCTTTGCCCTGGAATCCTCTTGGACCATCGTCCAGGCATGCCTTGAGCGCTGGACGCCGGCGATGCTACAAGACGAATTCCGTCGAGAGATCGCCGGCAAGCTCCAGCTCCATACCCGCCAGTCTGTGCTCCTGCGGCTGCTCACCCACGACGGCTACCACTGTGGCGAGATCTCGCAGACACTAGGAATGCACGGACTCAAGGAGGTCCACCTCTGGACCGGCCGCCATCGGCCCCTTGCAACCTGAGAGAGCCAGCTCGAGGACGGCTACGTGCTCCGCAGCGTGGCCGTCGACCTGCCCATCAGCGAGGTGGTAGACGCGCCGAAGTGGATCGTCTCTGCCTTGTTGCCGCTCGACCGTTTCACCGGGGGAGAGGAGTAGACGAGGCCTGGGCTGGCCTCGTCCACGTTCTCAGCTGACCGGCGCTCCCCGAGTTGCCAGGGCCGGCGCTTCGCCGAACACCTGTCGTGCCTCCTGGAGGCTCTGCGGGCGGTTGCTCCGAAGGTAGAACAGGACTGCGACGCCGATCACCACCCAGGCGATGGCGATCGGAGCGGCAAAACTGGCCGGCGCAGTCAGCGAGGGAAACGGCGGCAGGCCGATGGCAGCCACCAGCGGGGGCACGAAGACGAGTGTGCCGGCCACTGGGATCACCCCGTGAAGCCAGATGTTCCACTCCTCCGGGTGCTCACGGCGATAGAGCCGCAGGCAGGAGATGTTCCCGGCGATGTAGATCAGGATGGTAATGAAGGTGGCGACCGTTCCGAGCAGCGCGAAAGCGTTCAGGGGTCCGCCGGTGACGAATCCCAGCACCACCGCCACCACCACCCCATAGACGAACTGGGCGAGGACGGCGACGGTGGGCGTCCGGTACCGCGGGTGGACGCGGGCAAAGGTGCGCGGGATGGCGCCCACCCGCCCCATGGCGTAGAGCACCCGAGTGGCCGCGTTGGCGCCGGCATTGCTGTTGGCGATAGCGCTGTTGGCCACCGCCAGGAAGACGAGCACCCAGAGCGGGCCCCACGCTTGCACCGCCAGCTGGTGCCACGGGTCGCCGTTTCCCGCGTTCGGGAAGTTGGCCATCTTATCTGGGCCGAACGCCACGGTGCCCGCATAGGTGGTGAAGACGTAGAAGAGGCCGATCCCGAGGCAGGAGAGCAAGACCGCGCGTCCGATCGTCCGACGGGGATCTTTCGTTTCCTCCGCCAGGGGGATGCTGGCCTCAAAACCGATGAAGGCGAGGATGCCGAAGATCATTCCCTGGGCGATCCCCGACAGCCCACCGAGGCGAGTATCCGCCGCCAGGCTCGGGGTGAACACCTGGAGGGTGTTCTTGCTTCCGGCCTGCACAATCAACGTGATCGCCAGGGCCAGGAAGACCACGATCTCGAACGCGCCCAGGACGGCGCCAGTCTCGGTCGACAGCTGGACGCCGAAGTAGGTCAGCCCGAGCACGATGACGGCCGCCACGATGGACCAGATCCACCAGGTCCCCAGCGGGGTGCCGAGCGTGCTGTGCAGGGTCGTGTCCAGCAGGTTGCCAAAGATCAGGAAGAGGAGCGGTGCCACGATGGGCTCCGACAGGAGAAAGCCCCAGCCGACCAGGAAGCCGGCGCTGGGATTGAGGCTCCGGCTGGCGTACGTATAAAACCCGCCGGCTGACGGCAAGTGCCGGGCCAGCTGGCCAATGCAGCTGGCGACCAGCAGGCAGGCGACCAGGGCCAGGACCACCGCCAGGGCGGTCGAGCCGCCTGCATAGGGAGTCGCGAAGATGATGGAGAACGCCACCGCCGCCGCCGGAGCCATGTGGGTGATCGACTGGAACAGGACCGGAATCAATCCGACCGCATTGGGCTTGAGCTGCGGGGTCGAGCCGACGCCAGTTGCCATGCCATTCCCTCCCTCGGCGCCCGAAGGCGCGAAAATTCAACAGGAAACGTACTCCGGGCGACAGCGGCGGGTCAAGGTCCGGCCGGCCGGCCCGTTATACCGGGTGATGCTGCCCCTCCGCACCAGGATCCGCCTGTGGCTCGCTCGGCTGCTGGACCAGTTGCTGCTCCGAGGGTTCTGGAACTAAGAAGCCGCGAGAACGTCTCGCGGCTTGAGCGATCGCTACGCCCAACTCGGGCTAAAGTCTTGTAACGCGCGAGGCCGACCGGGCTTACGCCGGCCCCATGCCATAATGCGGTCGACCATGGCCGAGGCTCCATCGCCCGACGGAGACACCCAGGACCGGGTGCTGATTTTCCAGCCGGAGGCGCGCCAGGCCCGCGCCTACCAGGAACTCTTTGAGCACAACGGCTACCAGGCGCGGACCGCGCTGCCGGCCGAGGATGTGCAGCGGATCTGCGAGGAGGTCCAGCCGGCGCTGGTGATCTTTGACATGGGATTCTGGGAAGCGGACACCGCGTTTGTCTTTGGCATCCTCAACAATGCGTTGGGCTTCCAAAGACCGGTCATCATCGGCTTGAGCACCCTCGACGTCCATACGCGGCGTGCCAAGCGTTTCGGGGCCGATGCGGTCTGGATCCGGGGTGTTGACGACGCGGTCGGACTGCCCCGGCTCGCCGGCCAGCTGCTGGCCGCGCGCCACGCGGGCACGCTGAAGGTGCCGCAGCCGAAGACCCCGCTCTAGGCACACCGCGTTAGGTAACGTTCAAGCAGTGGAGGCTTCAAGCGCTTTTCCCCACTCGCTGAGAGAGACAAAGATGTGTGGAAAAGAATTGGCTTGACATTTCGTCGCAGGTCGGTCGTATCATAGACACGCGTTTCGCGCAGACGGTCTCGGCAGGGACCATAGCTCCCGAGGAAGAGGAGGATCGCTCCGGTTGAAAGCCGCTCCACTCGTCAAGACCTGCACGCGCGCCGGTTGCACCAATCTGGTGAAGAAGTCGACCGCCCGCTACTGCAGCATCGGGTGCTGTGCGCAGGATCCGGTACGGAAGGAGCGGCTCCGCCGGCAGGCGCGGCGGGCACCCATCGTGCCGCTCTCCCATCAGTTGTCGCTCACGTTCAAAGCCAACCCCGACCTGGAGGCCTGGCTGATGGAGCGGCTGCCCAGTGGGGAGGGGATCCCTGCCGGACTGCAACGCCTGCGGGCAGGCTGACCTCTCTATACGAGGCTAAGCTCTTAGCCCGAGTCCATCGAATCGAACTCGCATCTTGGGCGCGGATGCGGCCTGAGCCCGAGGCCGCCGGAACAAACTCGCATCTAGGGCGCGGATGCGGCCTGAGCCCGAGGCCGCCGGAACAA
>DASPZT010000281.1:0-4018 GCA_035636135.1 Candidatus Limnocylindria bacterium
CCGCCTCGAGGACCGGCTGGACCCGGGCACTCGAGAGCGCCTGGACCGGCTGCGCGGGCTCAAACCTCCCGACCAGACTCCAACGTGATTCAAACCGTCCTGGGGCCGATTGATCCTGCCGACCTGGGGACGACGCTGGCCCACGAGCACGCGCTGATCGACCTGCGCTGCCTGCTCGAGCCCCCAGCCGACCCCGAGATGCAGTGGCTGGTGGACCGCCCGGTCGACGCTGGGAGCCGGATCGCCCTGCAGGAGCGGCCATACGCCTCCAAGGACAACCTGCTGCTGCAGAGCGAAGAGCAGGCGGCGCTCGAACTGCAAGCCTTCCGCGATGCCGGCGGCCGGGCCCTGATCGACCTGACCGTCGATGGGATCGGCCCGGACGCCAGCGCGCTGCGCCGCCTGGCGACCCGGACCGGACTGCACATCGTGGCCGGCGTCGGCATCTATCGCGCCATCGCCCACCCGGCCTGGGTTCGGACGGCGGGCGTCGCCGACCTCGCCGACTATTTCATCAAGCGGCTGCAGGTCGGAATCGACAGCAGCGACGTCCGTGGCGGAGTCCTGGGGGAGATCGGGACCTCGTCGCCCCTCCACCCGGACGAGATCAAAGTGCTGCGCGCCGCGGCCCGAGCGCACCGCGAGACCGGCGTCCCGATCAACGTCCACCCGGCCATCTGGCATCGGGAGGGCCCGCGCATCCTCGACATCCTGGCCGCCGAAGGGGTCGATCTGCGACGGGTCGCGCTCAGTCACATGGACGAGCTCCTCGACTACGACTACCACTGCGCGCTGGCCGTCCGCGGGGCCTTCCTCAGCTTCGACACGTTCGGATCGGAGTTCTATTTTGCCGATGAGGACGCCCGGGAGCCGACCGACCGGGAGCGGCTCAGCGCCCTGCTGCGCCTGCTGGCGGCCGGCTGGGCCGGTCAGATCCTGGTTTCCCAGGATGTCTGCACCAAGCTGCAGCTGACCCGCTATGGGGGCAAGGGGTATGCCCACGTTCTACGCAGCGTGGTCCCGGCGCTGGAGGCGTCGGGCGTGAGCGCGGAGACCATCCATGAGCTCCTGGTCGTGAACCCACGCCGCTTCCTGGCGGGAACCTAAAGAGCCGGGGAGGGGCGCGGGAGGGGGTCGGATGAAGGTTGTCCGCCTCCCCATCGGGGAGGGGCAGGGGAGGGGGCGGAATGCGCTAGAGTGGCCTGAACCACACCATGAACTACGGAGCCCTGATCGAGCGGGCGGGCCGGATGATCCTTCGCCACCGCTATCTCTGGGTGCTTGGCCTCCTGGGTGGCGGCGAGGTCTTCAGCGCGCCCACCGGGTTCCCCGGGTCCTTTGGCGGACCGGTCCCCGGTAGCGTTCCACGATCGAACGTCTATTACTTTGGGCCGAGTCCCGCCCCCAGCTGGATGCCGCTGACGAACCACGGCGGCTCAGTGGATATGGGCAGCTTCTTCGCGGACCACCCGGGCGCCGTGGCCGCCATCATCGTCGGCGTCCTCCTGGTCTTCGTCATCGGAGCGTTGTTCTTCTTCTTCCTGGGCCCGGTGAGCACCGGCGGGTTGGTCCGCGCGGCGGTCGAGCACGACGATGGGCGACCCTTCGCGTTCGGGCAAGCGTGGCAGGCCGGCCTGCGGACCTTCTGGCGGGTGCTCGGGCTCCGCCTGCTTGAAATCGTGGTACTCCTGTTCGCGCTGGGCATTCTCGGGATCGTCGCCCTCATCAGCCTGGCAGCCTCCGGCTTCACGGCGGGCTCGTTCGGTTCCTTGGGCCTCGTGTTCGTCCTCATCATCCTGGTATCGGTCGCGACCCAGGTCGTTTTCACCCTCGCGGTGCGAGCGGCCGTGATGGACGATCGAAGCATCACCCAGGCCCTCGAGTCGTCCATTGCCCTGCTCCGTCGGCGGCTGGGCCCGGTCGCCCTCGTCTGGGTAATCTCCATCGCGATCAGCATCGGCATCGCGATCGCGCTGTTTGTGGCCCTCGCCATCATTGCCATCCCATTCGTCCTCCTGGGGGTGATCACCTATGCGGCCGGCGCTGGCATCGGGATCCCGCTGGTCCTTGGCATCCTGGTAGCGGTGGTGGTCCTTCTGGTAGCCGTGGGTGGCAGCAGCGCCTTTGTGTCAGTCCTCTGGACGCTGGCCTACCGGCGGTTCGAGGGCGAGCCAGCTTCCGCGGTCGCGCCGGCAGCCGGCTGACCGGTCGGAAGCGGCGGGCCGCCCTCGAAACGTCTCATCAGACGTTGAAGACCAGGGTCTCCTGGGTCGAGCGGGCCACCACCATCCGGACGGCCTCAGTCGCGCTGGCGTTCTCTTCGATGTGGGCGATGTGGGGCGGGACCCAGACGAAATCACCGGCTGCGGCGGTCTCGGCGTTTTGAAAGCCGTCGCCGGTGAGGAATCTCGCCGAACCGGAGATGATGTAGATCGCGCTCTCGCAGTCGCCGTGGTGGTGCGGCGCCGATCGCATCCCGGGCGGCAACTCGACGTAGCCGACCCAGAGCTGCTCGGCTCCCACCAGTCCCTGCGAGATGGCGGCTTCCCGCACCATGGCGCCACTGGCTGTGTCCGGGCGCCGGTCCCTCGCCCGGACGATTTGCAACCTCTGGCCGGTAGCCTTCGCCATCTCCGGCTAGCTTAGCCCGCCTGGATTGCTACGATATGGGCTCGCGGCCCGGCTCCGGCGCCGCCGAGGTCGCTCCGCCGCTGGCGCCGAGTCTGCCTGGGAGGGGATTCCATGTTCGGTAAGCGGTCGCTTCTTCCGCTATTCATCCTGGCTGCTCTTGTCCTGTCCGCCTGCGGATCAGCAAGCCCGACAACGAGCACGAAGTACTCCGGCACCATTCACATCGCCTCATCGACCTGGACCGGGTACGCCCTGATCTACCTCGCCAACTCCAAAAACATCTGGAAGAATCACGGCCTCGACGTCAGCTTCAAGGACGTCGAGGACCCCAACGACCGCTTTATCGCCCTGGCCGCGGGACGCCTGGAAGGCATGGCCTCCACGGTTGACGCGTTCGCCCGCCAGCAGTCGAACGGCGTGCAGGCGGTCGAGGTGTTTCCCATCGACGCCTCGGTGGGCGGCGATGGCATCCTGGCCAAGAACACCATCCAGACCGTCGCCGACCTGAAGGGCAAGACCGTCGCGGTCAACCAGGGATCGGTTTCGGAGTGGTTCCTGGCGCAGGTGCTGCTGAAGAATGGCCTGTCGCTGAAGGACGTGAAGGAGCAAAACATGAAGTCGGGCGAGGCGGGCGCCTCCTTCGTGGCAGGCAAGGTCGACGTCGCCGTCACCTGGGAGCCCTGGCTGACCAAGGCCACCAAGGCACGCGCGGACGGTCGCGTCCTGGTGTCGTCCAAAGAGTACCCCGACCTGATCATGGACAGCTTCGCCTTCCGTAAGGACTTCGTCCAGAAGTACCCGGACACGGTCAAGGACTTCATGAAGGCGTACTACGAGGCCTTCACTTGGATGCAGCAGAACACGGCCGACGCCCTCAAGATCATCGGCGACGCGGTCGGCGAGTCGTCGGATGACGTCAAGGCCGACCTGGACACCATGACGCTGTATGACCTCAGCGCCGGAAAACAGATCATGGGCACCAGCAGCAGCCATGGAAAGATCTTCGACAACGTGAAGGCGGCCGCCGACTTCTGGAAGACGCAGGGCAAGATCGACACCACCGTGAATCCGAGCGACGCGGTCGATCCCAGCTTTATCAACAGCCTGTAATTCCATCGTGAGTCAGCGGGTCTCGGCGGCCCAGGCGGCGCCGGCGGTGTCTGCCCCCCAGCAGCGCCGGCGCCGCGGCCTGCTGCGCATCTACCTGACGCCCAAGCAAGCAATCCCTGGCCGGGCGCGACTCACCCTCGGCATCGGCAGCTTCGTCGTCATCCTCGTGGCGTGGCAAGCCGCCTCGGTGATCATCCACAATCCGCTCTTCGTACCGAGTCCAGTGCAGGTCTGGAGAGCCTGGGTGGACGCCATCCAGCACCGGCATTTCCTGGAC
>DASPZT010000282.1:0-6720 GCA_035636135.1 Candidatus Limnocylindria bacterium
CGCGATCGCCCTGCTGACCTTGGGAGCCACCCTCCGCGCCTTGATCCGCCGCCGCTAAACAGCGTCCCCACGCGATTACCGACGCCACAGTCCGGTCGCCGGTTCGGCAGTCATGCCCTCCCAGTACCCAAGCTGTGAGTACCCGAGGACTCCAGGGTGTCACCAGGCCAGCCCACTGCCACCCCCTGGCTCGCTAGCGGCACGAACTCGGCGGGGATCCGCCGCAACATCACGGCGGCGAGAATAAACTCAGGTCGCTACTGGATGGGCGGCATTTACACGGCCACCCGCAAGCGCCGGACAGTAAGGGATGGTAGCGGCACCCGGACGGTTTGAGGACTGTCCTACGAGCCAGGGGCCTACCGGCAGCGTCGCAGAATCGCCGATCACCGACGTTGCGCCTCTTAGCCAGGAGCGGGGGGCCCCCCATTCCCTACCCAGTAATCGAAGGCCAACCGGCAGGCCGCCAGCCCTGGTCTCAGTCGATGGGGATCTGAAGCGACTGGCCGGGCACCAGCGCCGGTGAGGACAGGTGATTCACGCGTATGATCTGGTCGACTCGCGCCCGCGGGTCTCCCCCATAATGCTCGGCGGCGATGCCCCACAGCGTATCCCCGGGGCCGACCACGATCCGCTCGTACCGCGCCGGGCTGCTGCCGTAGGCCAGCTGGGCCGAGACGACCAATAACCCGGCGACCAGGAGCAGCACCCGGCCCCAGCCGCGCGTTCGCCGGACCGGCCGCAAGTAGGTTTTGGAGGCATAATCGGGCACGAACATGCGTTCGCGATGGAGCCTAGCACGAACGGTTGTTCGCGTCAAGGCCCGGCTCGAACAAGTGTTTGCACTGGCCGAACGGATGTGCTACCATCCCGGCGACAGTGAATACACCCGCTGCATCGGGGCTCCATGGCCGTCGGCCGGCTGGGTTGACTTTGCAGGGGCAAACGTGTGTGCTACCATCCTGTGGTCGCGGCCCGGCCTCCCCTCCTCTTCCCTCTCGGGGCACGCCTACGGTTCCCCGGAGGCAACGATGATCGGAGCCTGGCCCGTTTCGCAGGCGTCTAAGGGAGGGGAAGCGATGCCAGAGCCGCTCACGAATCGGCAGCGGGAAATCCTTGAGTATCTGAAGTTCCGCCAGAAAATTCGGGGATATCCGCCAACGGTTCGAGAGATCGGCGAGGCGGTCGGCCTCTCGTCCAGCTCCACGGTGCAGAACCATCTCAACACCCTGGAACGCAAGGGCTATATCCGCCGTGACCCGACCAAGTCCCGCACCATCGAGGTCGTCGATTACGACCAGATCCACACCAAGCTGAGCAAGGTCGTGCCCATCCCGCTCATCGGTCGCGTCGCCGCCGGTCAGCCGATCCTGGCCGAGGAGAACGTCGAAGACCACTTGATGCTCAGCCAGGACCTCATCGGCACGGATACGGCATTTGCCCTCACCGTGCACGGCGACAGCATGAAGGACGCGGGGATCCTTGATGGCGATCTGGTCGTCGTCCGCCCGACCAAGGACGCGCCCAACGGCAGCGTGGTGGTCGCCCGCATTGAGGACGAGGCTACCAATGAGCCCATGGCCACGGTCAAGACGCTGTACAAGGAAGCGAACCGGGTCCGGCTGCAGCCGGCCAACGACGCCTACGCACCCATCTACACCACCGTGGCCCAACTGGAGGGCCAGGTGGTGGCGGTGGTGCGTCTACTGCGCTGAGGGCGGGCCTCCCCCGGCGCCGTCAACCCTGAAGGCTTGAAACCGCGGTAACAGGCGACGCGGCAGCCGGCCGCGCAGGGCCACGCCGTCCCCGCGATACTCCAGGGATTCCACTTTCCCGACTTTATGGAACTCGGCTTCGCGCGCGTTCTCGCTGTAGGGGAGCAGCACCTCGACGGGCACGAAGTCGCCCGGGAGCACGGTGGCGACCGCCTCCCCCAGTTCGGTCAGGCCCACGTGGCGAAGCGCGGAGATGGGGACCACCTGCTGGTAGGGATCCCAGGTCTCGGCCCGGAGGGCCGCCGCCGCGTCCGCCGGGAGCAGGTCGACCTTGTTCAGGGCCAGCACCATGGGCTTATCCATCGCGTCCAGCTCTTGCAGGATTTCATGCACGGCCTCCATCTGGTCCCGGCCGTCATACCGGCTGGCGTCGAGCACATGCAGCAAGATATCCGCCTCCTGTACTTCCTCCAGGGTGGCCTTGAAGGCCTCCACCAGGCCGGTGGGCAGCTTCTGGATGAAGCCGACGGTGTCGGTAAACAGCACTTCCTGGCGGGTCGGCAGGCGGACCAGCCGCGTGGTGGGGTCTAGCGTGACAAAGAGGGCGTCTTCGGTCCCCACGTGGGCCTTGGTCATCGCGTTGAGCAGCGTCGACTTGCCGCTGTTGGTGTAACCGACGATGGCAACCACCGGGTAAGCGGCCCGTTGGCGGCCCTCGCGGCGCAGCGCGCGCTGTTTGCGGATCTCCTTGATTTCGCGATCGCACTCGCGCATGCGGTGCCGGATGCGCCGGCGGTCACTCTCCAGCTTTTGCTCACCAGGCCCGCGGGTCCCGATCCCACCTCCCAGCCGGGAGAGGTCGCGTCCGCCCACCAACCGCGGTAGCAGGTGGTGCAGCTGCGCCGATTCCACCTGCAGCCGGCCCTCTCGGGTACGGGCCCGCTGGGCAAAGATGTCGATGATCAATTCGGTGCGGTCGATGACCTTGAGATCGAGCTTCTTTTCCAGGTTGCGCTGCTGGCGGGGCGAGAGCTCCTCGTTGATGATCAGCACGTCGAAGTCGACGCCGTGTTTGCGCTGGTGGAGCTCGTCCACCTTCCCGGCACCCAGGAACAAGGCTGGATCGGGTCGGGCACGCCGCTGGACATCGGTGCCGACCACCGTGGCACCGGCCGTGCGGGCCAGCTCACCCAGCTCCAGGAGCTGCTCTTCGATGGCCGCCCGCCCCTGGGACTCGTAGTCCAGCGCCATCAGGAAGGCGCGCTCGCGGCGGCCGTTAGCCGTAGGACTCAACCTCGCGGGTAATCATACCCAGCTCGTGCTGGGCCCTAACCGTTTGGCCCTCCCCTCCCCGCCTACTCAGAAGGAATGGCTGCCGGGACCTGGCGCGCGGCAATCTCGCGCAGCACCTTCTTGTCGAATTTCCCCACGCTGGTCTTGGGGATCTCGTCGACGAAGCGCACTTCATCGGGCAGCCACCATTTGGCCACCAGCGGCTGGAGATAGGTGAGGATCTCGTCCTGCGTGATGGCACCGTGGTGTTCGGGCTTGGGGACTACATACGCCACCGGCCGCTCCTGCCACTTCGGGTGCGGCACCCCAATGACAGCGGCCTCCAGCACCTTGGGGTGGCCCATGATGGCCGACTCCAGCTCCACCGACGAGATCCATTCGCCGCCGGACTTCACCAGGTCCTTGGTCCGGTCCACGATCTGCACGTAGCCTTCCCGGTCGACATTGGCCACGTCGCCGGTGCGCAACCAGCCGTCGGCGGTGAACCGCTCAGGGTCCACGCCCCGGTAGTAGCCGCTGGTCACCCACGGGCCGCGCACCTGGATCTCGCCGACCGCCTTGCCGTCCCAGGGCTGGATCTCGCCGGTGTCCACGGCGGCCAGCCGCAGCTCCACCCCGGGGACGGGCAGCCCTTGCTTCAGCCTGACCCGCCGCTCGACCTCTGACCCATCCCGGAGGGCACGCTTCACCTGGCTGATGGTCGCCACCGGCGAGGTCTCGGTCATGCCCCAGGCGTGCAGCATGGTCAGGCCTCGGCGCGCCATCCCATCCATCAGGGCCGGTGGGATGGCCGACCCGCCGCAGGGAATGATCCGCACCGAAGGCAGCTGCGTGCCGGTCTTCTCCAAGTACTGGAGCAGGCTAATCCAGACGGTGGGCACACCCGCGGGCAGGGTCACCCCTTCGTCCCGGATCAGGGTGGCGAGGCTGGCTGGATCAATGAAACGGTCCGGGAAGACCAGCTTGGCCCCGACCATGGTGGCGGCGTAGGCCAGGCCCCAGGAATTGGCGTGGAACATGGGGACGACCGGCAGCACGCTGTCCGCTTCGCTGAGGCCCATGGAATCGGTCAGCGCCACCGCAAAGGAGTGCAGGAAGGCGGACCGGTGGCTGTACACCACGCCCTTCGGCTTGCCGGTGGTGCCGGACGTGTAACACATGGCGGCGGCCTCGCGCTCATCGAGGGCGGGCCACGCATATACCGTGGGCTGCGCGGCCAGGAGGTCCTCATACGACAGCATCGGTTTGAGCGGGCTGTCGGGCAGCGGACCGTCGGCCAGGCACACATACTGGCGGACCGTCGGCAGCTTGCCGGCGACCCGCTCGAGCGCCGGGAGCACGCTAGCATCCACGAACAGGACGCGATCCTCCGCGTCGTTGATGACGAACTCGAGGTGTTCAGGAAAGAGGCGGAGGTTCACGGTGTGCAGGACCGCCCCGCTGCAGGGGACGGCGAAGTACAGTTCGAGGTGGCGATAGTTATTCCAGGCGAACGTGCCCACCCGGTCTCCGGGTCCGACGCCGAGAGCTTTCAGGGCATTGGCCAGGCGCGCTACGCGCTCGCCGAACTCTCGATAGTGGTATCGGTGGATCCCCTGCTCGCGCCGGGTCACGATCTCCTTGTCGGGGTAGAGGGTCGTGGATCGCCAGAGGAAGTGCTGCAGCGTGAGCGGAAAATCGGGCATCGTGCTGCGCATATCGGCCTCTCTCCTTGTGCTCGCCCGGGGGGCAGCCCCGGCTCCCAGCCGTCGTTGCTCTGCGCTGAATATACGCAGCGGCTGAACGCTGTCAAGCCAAGCGAGCGCCGAGTGGAGACAGCGGCCTAGAGGCCGCCCACGCCGCCGGGACCAGATCCGCTACCGATCGGGCCCGGGATCACGGGCATGGTGGCGGGATCGATGAAGTACCCGGAGAGGTAGCCGTTGGCGCCTTGGGCGCTATAGCCGGTGAAGTAGAAGTAGGCGAACTGGACGATTGGGTTCTGGGTCTCGCTGGTGGCGTCCTGCACGATCGGGACGATGAGCACGGTGCCCACGTAGGGGTCCGACAGGCCGTAGTCCACGGCCCGGGTGCCCGGCCTCCTGGCCGTGACCGAGACGGTAGCCACCTTTATTACGGGGTGGTCGATACGCTGAAGCCCGCTGCCCACCGCCACGAAGCGCGGGTCCCAACCCGGACGCACCCTTCTCACAAGTGGAGCCGGCTCTTGGTGCGGCCTGCCTTCCCCGGCTCCAGTAGGTCTCACCCACCAAACTTTTCCCCTCCCTCGAGGGAGCGGCAGGGGATGGTGTGGCGCCTGAGGGTATCTAGAACCTCTTCTGTCGAGCGCAGGCGGCTACCCGAGCCGGCGCATGACGGCGTCCGACCCGCCAGTGGGGTCGATCCACTGCACACGCGCGTCGGCGCGAAACCACGTGTACTGCCGGCGGGCATATTGCCGGACCTGCTTGATGATGTCCTGGCGAACATCGGAGAGGCAGCTGGTGCCCTCCAGATAGGCAGCGATCTCCGGGTATCCATGCCCGAGCCGCCGCAGGTCGGCCCGGGGGAACCGGGCTCGGACGCGCTTGACTTCCTCGATCAACCCGCTGGCCAGCATTCGGTCGACCCTGGTCTCGATCCGGCGGTCGAGCTCCGCCAGCGGGACGTCGAGCCCCATGACCAGGCTGGCCCAAGGGGGCGGCGACGCCCGGCGCGCCTGGCTGGGCGGCCGGCCGGTGGCCGCGTAGATCTCGAGCGCCCGGATCAGCCTCCGAGGATTGCGTTGCGCCCGGTCGGCGGCGGTTGGATCCACTCGCCGCAGCTCGGTTTCCAACGCCTCCATGCCCTCGGACTCCAGTCGCGCTTCTAGCGTGGCGCGCAACCCTGGGTCCGGCGGTGTGTCGCCCAGATTCCAGCCGTCGAGGAGGGCACGAACGTAGAGGCCGGTTCCACCTTGCAGGATTGGCAGCTTGCCCCGGCCTCGCACCTGTGCAATGGCGGCCAACGCCAGCCGCCGGTAATCGGCCACCGTGAAGGCCTCGCCGGGATCCACCACATCGATCACATGGCAAGGAATCCCGTGCAAGGCCTCGAGGTCGGGCTTGTTGGTGCCGACGTCGCACTCGCGATACACCTGCCGCGAGTCGGCGGAGATCAATTCACCGTCGAGCCGCTCCGCCAGCTCGATGGCCAGGTCGGTCTTGCCGCTGGCCGTCGGTCCCACGACCGCCAGCAGGTCGAGGCCGGCCATATCGGTCACGGCCGGCGGAAGAGCCGTCGCAGCTGGGGGTCCGAGAGGAGCAGAGTCGTGGGCCGGCCGTGCGGGCAGGTGATGGGCTGGGCCGTTTCGGTCAGCTGCCGGAGCAGGGCCCCAGCCGTCGCCTCGGTCAACGGGTCGCCAAAGCGGACCGCGCCGTGGCACGCCAGCAGATCGGCTGCCTCCCGCTGGCGCACCTCTGGGGAGACGTCGCGGGCGAGGTCATCGAGCAGATGGACCAGGGCGGCCTCAGCGCGGCCGTCCTTGAGCTCCGCCGGAGCGGCCTGCAACCGCAGCGCACGCTCGCCGAAAACCTCGACCTCGAAGCCCAGCCGGACCAACCAGTCGCGCTGCTGCGCCGCGCTGGCGGCCTGTTCGGGAGTGACATCGACTATCCGCGGGAGGAGCAGCGGCTGGGTGGCCGCGGACCCCTGGCGGAGCCGTTCCCAGATGCCGTCGAAGAGGATGCGCTCA
>DASPZT010000283.1:0-13759 GCA_035636135.1 Candidatus Limnocylindria bacterium
GACCGCCGCGGTGGCGGCTGGACTGGGTGCCCGGGTCGTTCGCCAGACCGAGCCCGGATTGGGCGGCGCGCTGCGAACGGGGTTTGCCGTGGCGCGGGGCCGGTTCATCTGCACCATGGACGCGGATCTGCAGCACGACCCTCAGCACCTGGCCGCCATGTGGGCCAGCCGGGACCGGGCGGCGGTCGTGATCGCATCGCGCTGGATCCGGGGTGGTCGAGCCGACATGCCCCTCTACCGGCGGCTGCTCAGCCTGTTGCTCAACCGCGTCTACAGCCTGGCGCTGGGCATCCCACTGACCGACCTCTCCACCAACTTCCGCTTGTACCGCCGCGACGCCTTGCAGAGCGTCCGGTTCCAAGGCGAGAACTTCGACGTGCAGGAGGACCTGCTGGTCCGCCTGGTCAATGCCGGATGGGACATGGTCGAGGTGCCCCAATACCATCGCCGGCGGCGGGGTGGCGAGTCACACGTCCAGCTGCTGCGGTTCGCCATCGGTTACGCGCGCACGCTGGTCCGCCTCTGGCGCCTGCGCGGCGCGCCGGAGGCCGCCGACGCGGAATGGCGGGCGTACCACTCGTGGAACCCGGCCCGCCGCTTCGCCGAACATCGACGAGTGGCGCTGCTGCGAGCCACACCGGCGATCGGGGGCGAGAGTCTGTACATCAACTGTGGCTCCGATCCCCTCCTGGGGATGCTGCCCGGGGCGATCGGGGTTGACGGGCGGATGAACCGGCTGCGCTGGGCCCGCCGCGAGGGCCGCGCCCTGGTGCGGGCCTCCCTGGCCGCGCTGCCGTTTCCGGATGCGCGTTTCGACGCGGTGGTCTGGTCCGAGTCCCGCGATCGCCTCGCCGATACGGAGCGTCCCCTGGACGAGCTGGCCCGCGTACTCGCCCCCGGGGGATGGTTGATCCTGCGGGTGGTGCACCTGGGACACCGGCCGCTCCTGGAGGCGCTCCGAGCACACGGCCTCGCCGTGGAGTCGACCCGCTGGCTCTTCGGGACCCAGCGGGTGGTTAGGGCGCGGAAGCCGGCAGCCGGCTCCGGAACAGCTGCAGGATCCGCTCCGGCTCGAGGGTCATCTGGTCGACAAAATAGCCGCCGTCGTAGTCGAGGCCCTTCGCGCGAAGAAACCCAGCCCCTGGATGGCGCTTCAGCACCGTGATGCCCGGACGCAGGCGATAGGCCAGCACCGCCCGGCCGCCCGCTTTCACCAGGCCGAACTCCGCCACCTCGTCCCAGGGAAGGAGCGGGCTACGCGCGCCGCGGCGAAACACGACCCCATCCTCGGTCAGCTCGAAACGCGGCCGGATGGGACCGCGCATCGCCAGCAGGCCGACCAGGGGCGCGGCAATCGCCGCCCACCCCACGCTGCGGCCGGCCACGACGAGGAGGACGCCGATCCCGGCAGTGATGGTCGCCAGCGGGACGAAGAGCGCCCAGGGGAATTTGGCGTCGATGGTCTGCACGGGTGGGCCGAATCGAGCCTACACGACGACGTTGATGCCGCCGGGGATGATCTCGGCGCGCACCACGTTCCCGCGCTTCACCTCGCCGTCTACCTGATGCCAGAACTCGTCGGTGGCCTTGATCTCCACCGAGTGGACCTTGCGCTGCGTGATCTCGGCCGGGCGTCCGGAGACGATGCCCCACAGGACGCGCCACCGGCCGGCGATGGACGCGGGCCGGTAGATGATGAGATCCAGCCACCCGTCGTCGATGGCAATCCCGGGCGCGAAGCGGAAGGGGCCGCCACCCAGCATGCCCGCGTTCGCCACCAACACCATGGTGGCCGCCACCGCAAACTCGGCGCCGTCGGCGCGGATCACGCAGTGAAAGATGGGCGCGGTGGGGACGATCCAGACGCCCACCATGAAGTAGGCGAGCCGGCCTAGCCAGTATTTGAGCCCGCTGGGCGTGTGCCGGATGATGAGGGCGTCCAGGCCCATCCCCGCCGCCAGCACCGAATAGCCGTCATTGACGCGGGCCAGATCCACCGGCCGCATCTGCGGATCGCGGCGCAGGATCCGGCGGAGTCCCTTGCGCCAGCTGGCGGGCAGGCCGAGTTCGCGGGCGACGATATTGCCGGTCCCGCAGGGCACGATGCCCACGGCA
The DNA here is from genome assembly GCA_035636135.1 of Candidatus Limnocylindria bacterium. GTDB lineage: Bacteria > Chloroflexota > Dormibacteria > CF-121 > CF-121 > CF-121. The sequence continues at coordinate 2,116 of DASPZT010000283.1, forward strand.
ATGGACCGGCCGTGCGCCGCGGCCATCACCTCGGCGACCGTCCCATCGCCGCCCGCCGCGATCACCATTGAGAATGTGCCGCGCGCCAGGGCCGCCCCGATCGCCTCGACGTTGGATCCGGCCCGGGTCTCGAGGATGCTGCTCTCCCAGCCCAGGCGCCGGGCCACCTGGCCCAGCCGGCCCCCGAATGTGGGCCCCGTTCGGGGCAGCGCCGGGTTCACCACGAAGAGGATGCGGGGTTCGACGTTCTCCTGGATGGCTGGCGCCTTTAGGACAACGCCCGGCGGACCGTCCGTTGGTGCACCTCATCCAGGTGGGGATGCCCATCGGCCTGGACGCAATAGAGGTCACCGGGGGCGCAGGTCTCCCGCTCGAACTGGATGGTGGTGTGCTCGATCCCGAACCGGTGGGCGACGATTTCCCGGACCTCCGCCAGGATGGTCTGCGCCTGGCTCACCCGTTGATCGTCGATCAAGAGGTGCGCGCTCATGGCCCGCGACTGCGACCCCAGCGACCAGATGTGGAGGTCATGCAGCGAGCGCACACCAGGCACCTCCCGCACCGACTGGACGACGGTGTCCGGGTTGAGATCCGGCGGGGTGGCTTCCAGAAGGATGTCGACGGCGGCCGCCAGGACTTTCCAGGCGCTCCAGGCGATCAGCCCGGCGATCGCCAGGCTGAGGATCGGATCCACAGGGGTCCAGCCAGTGGCGATGATCACCAGCCCGCCGGCCACCACGGCCGCCGCCGCCCCGGCGTCACCCCAGACGTGGACCAGCACGCTGCGCACCGTCAGGTCCGCCGCCAGCGGGCGCAGCGACCGCGCGATGAAAAGCGAGATGGCCAGCGCCAGGAGAGCCGCGATCGACATCAGCCCGCCCTGGACCGCCGCCGGATGCTGGAGGCGGCGCACGGCCTCAATCACGATGCCCAGCACTATGGCGCCCAGCAGGAGCGCGTTGATCAAGGCAACCAGGATCCCCACCCGCTGATAGCCAAAGGTCTTTTTCGGGGTGGCCGGACGGACGGCCTGCCGCAACGCGAACGCCGACAGGGCCAGCACCAACAGGTCGGTGACGATGTGGCCCGCGTCGCTCAGGAGGGCGAGGCTGTGGGCCCACAGGCCGGCCACCAGCTCGACGGCGAGAATCCCCGCGGTCAGGATGAAGGCCAGCCGAATCCGACGATCGCGGTTCAGCGCCATTTCGCCCCTATCTTAGTCGGGTGTTCGTTGAATACAGTCCTCAGGACGGCACGCGCCTGGACGAGACCCTGGACCGAGACTGAACGGAGGCCTTCGCGGCGGCCAACTCGCCGAGCAGCGCCGCCCAACGCCGCTCGCCCAGGCTCCTGAGGATTTGGGCTTGCGCCTTTTCCCAAAGGGGCAATGCGGCGGCCGCCGAGCGCCGCCCCTTTTCAGTCAAGGCGATCCGGTGCCTCGCCACCAGCCCGCGATCCCGGAGCAGCTTGAGGTTTCGCGTCATCGTGGTGCGGTCCATACCCAGGATCTCCGCCAGGTCGGTCACGGTGGGGGCGGCCGATACCTCGATCGCCATCAGCAGGTTCAGCTGGGTCGCCCGGAGTCGGGCCGGACGCAGTTGCTCGTCGAAGTACGCGGTGACCGAGCGTGCCGCCTGGCGGAAATTCATGACCGCGCAAGCTTGCACCGCGCTCCGATACCGGGCGAGCGTCACGCCGGCTTGATCAGGCATCGCCGTCTTCCTCTTGCGAAATCCCAGCTAACCGTGTATATACACGTCATGCGCAGGACTCGCTTGAGCCTTTACTATCTGGCAGCATATCTCCTCGGAGCAGGCATCGCCCTCATCTTTGCACCTTCGCTCGCGCTTACGTTGCTCTTCGCGAGCGGCCACTACGGCGACGTCATGCCACGCCTGCTGGGGGTTGTCCTACTCGCGCTCGGCATCGTGATCGTCCAAATCATCCGCCACCAGGTGGAGGTTCTGTACACAACGACGCTGATCGTACGAACGTTAATCGTCGCCGTGCTGGCAGGCCTTCTGATCTACTCGCGCGATCCGCTATTCATCTCGCTCCTGGTGGTGGTCGGGTTCGGCATGGTCGTGACCAGTGCTAGCTACTGGAGGGATCGGCAGGCCAGAGCTACAGCCGGGACGCTAGGGCGCTAGGGCGAGGAGCTTCTCCCCCCTGTAGGGGAGGGTAGGGAGGGGGTGTTCGAGCCCGCTGATGGTCCGTTTTGTGACTCGCTAGGGTCGCAGTCGATAGAAGCGGAAGAAGTCGTTTTCGATGGGAAGGACTTCCGTGACGCTGAAGCCAGCCTCCTTAGCGTATCGACGCAACGTATCGGATCGCATGACCGTACCGGTGGCAGCTGATGACTTCTCAGTCATCGCCCCACCACGTTTGCCGGCGCCGACGCTCGTCCTAGACCTGGTCATGGGCTCTGTCTTCAGCTCTTGGCGGCGATGCCGCCTGAACGTGCGTAGTACTGGCCGTTCGGCTCCGCTGAACACGCCTGGCCAGCTCTGACTGACGACGTGACACCCAAGCGGCCAACGGACCGCCGGACAACCGGGCGCGCGGCGAGTGGGAAAGCGTTGGCAAGGATGGACACCTCCGAGGGGATGAGTTGTGAACTAGTCCGTCTGGCTGGATTGGGTTCAGGCGGGTGTAGGCCGCCTACGGAGCACTGCGAAGCCAGCAATGGAACGGACGGCACGTCGAGCTGCGTTTCTCGCGACAATCTTGGAGGCAGGCTACCATGGGCCGATATGCCTGTCCGCACCGTCCTCGAACGCGGTCCCAAGGGGAAGATGGCGGTGGCGTTCGCCATCGACTGGCCTGGCTGGAGCCGGGGCGCCAGGACGCCGGACCTGTCGCTCGCGACGCTCGAATCGTATCGCCAGCGCTACCGTCCGATCGCTGTCGCGGCCGGGACGGCGGACGAGTTCGACGCCGCCGGTCGCCTCGACGTGATCGAGGACCGGGTCGGCACAGGCTCGACCGACTTCTGGGGCATCTCTTTCTCGCCGTCGGGCTCGGAGCAGGGACCGATGGGCGACACCGAGATCGACCGCAAGATCAACTTGCTGCGGGCCTGCTGGGCGTTTTTCGACGGCGTGGCCGGGCGGGTGTCCGCGGAGATGCGCAAGGGGCCGCGCGGCGGCGGGCGCGACCGCGACAAGATCATCCGCCACACCATCCGCACCGAGAGCGAAGAGTTCGCGAAGCGGTTGGGGTTGCGGATACCGGAGAGCGGCGCGCTCACCCCGGACGGCCTCGTGGCCCATCGGGAGGCGTACGTCGCAGCCATGCGTGCCTACAACCGCGGCGAGGGGAAACGGATGCGCTCGTGGACGCTGCCGTTCCTCATCCGCCACAGCGCCTATCACGTCATGGATCACGCCTGGGAGATGGAGGACAAGGACCTCTCGGGAGAAGCCCAAGCGTGATCAGCGCGTCGCTGGCAGCGAAGGGCTCGTGGGGCGATTCGGCCGAGCACTTCGAGCACGTGATGTTCGCGAACGGCCGCGGGCGCTCCGGGATGTAAAGAGCCGGTCGGATAGTCCATGGGCCATCGGAACGCCGCGTCGGCAGGGCCTCCTCCTGGCTCGGAGTCGGCCGACCTCCGCCGTCATCCATATCGTTGTGATCCCTCCCCTGATAACTTTGAAATTAGTACAAACGAGCGTGCGTTTCAGCTGTCTGGCAAGGCTCGATCCCGCCCCGATCAGCGTGGTGAGATGTGACGATTACGTTGCCCTTCTTGTGACCCAGATCGACGTAGCGGTGCGCCTCCACAATCTCATCCAGCGTGTAGAGGCGGTCGATCACCGGCCGAAACGCGCCGCTCTCGGCGAGTTTCCCACCTCAAATTGCCCCGGAATCTCCTAGGGCAGGATCTCGACGTACCCGTCCGTTCCATGCACGCGGATCCGCTGCCCATTTCGGATTAGCCGGGTGGCTTGCTCCACGCCCACGACGGCCGGCAAGCCGTACTCCCGTGCGATCACTGCGCCGTGGGTCATCAGGCCCCCGACCTCCGTCACCAGGCCCGTGATCGCGACGAACAGGGGCGACCAGCTGGGGTCCGTGTAGGCCGTGACCAGGATGTCGCCCGGTTCGAGATCGGCCTCCGCCATGTCCAGGATGACGCGGGCCCGCCCCTCGATGGTCCCGGCGGAAACCGGTAAGCCGACTAGTGCTCCGGGCGGCACGTCATCGCGTCGGTACGCCCCGGCGATGACCTCGCCATCCGACGTGAGCACCCGGGGCGGCGTCAGCGCTTGATACGACCTGAACGCGTCCTTGCGCTGGGCAATGAGCTGATCATCCACGTGGTTCGTGCGCACGACGTCGTGGAGCTCCTGGAACGTGAGGTAGAAGATGTCCTCCTTCTCACGAAGCACATGGGCCTGCACGAGGCGCCCGGCCTCTTCCAGTAAGGCCTGCTTGTAAACGAAGTAGCGGCTGACCATGCCGTACTTTGGATACTCCCGGTACCCGATGAAGGTCCGGACGCGGTCGATCATCCGCTTGGCCTCTTCGGCTTTCTGGTCTCCGTCCGGCAAGGCCCGCAAGCGCTCCAGCAGCTCCTGTTCCTTGGTCCACGCCTCCTGCCGTCCTTGCTCGAAGCGCTGCTTGCCGGCACCGGGCTCGAAGTTCTTGATGTTGCCGAGGATCAGGGGTACGAGCGTGGTGGGGCGTTCGCTCCAACGCGGCCGCGTGATGTCGATCTCGCCGGCGCAGCGCATGCCGTACATGTCGAGGAACGCCCGGATGGCGTCCCGAGCTTCCCGCCCGCCAGCAAGCGCGGCCAGCTCGTCCAGGAAGCCCTCGTCCTTGACGTGTTGCAGAAAAGCCACCACCTCCGAATGCGGGCGGATCACGTCCGCGACGTCGAGGAGCGCCAGCCCCATCTCCGACGTGACGTTGTGGGGGACGGACTGCGTGAGCGTGTCGGCCGCGTTCTTCTCGCCCAGCCACGCCTGCAGCTGCTCGTTGAGCCACCACGTGGCCTCCATCGCCCCCATGAAAACCTGGTGGCTTCGCGGATCGAACAGGATGCGCTTCAGCTCCTGGATGTCCGCCAGGATGAATTCGAACAGCGCCGATCCGGACTTCGTCCGGATGTCGCGTTTCAAGGCGGCGATGGATTCCTGGTTACGTCCAATCAGGTCGGTGACGATGGCCGGATCGGTCTCGATCGGGGCTGGCGCGCCGCCTGCCGGCGCCCCGCCGGGACGCTCGTCCGGGAGCGACGGGATGAAGTCGGCGCGTTCGAGGATGGTCTGCAGCGCGTCCCCGATCAGCGGATCCGATTTCGCCAGGCCCAGGAGGCGGGCGCGGCTCGCGGGGGACGCCAGGTCCCGGGCGACGTCGACGAACAGCCTCCCGCCGGCCTCGTACATCGGCCGGGGGGTCGTCAGCTGCCAGAGGGAGAGCCCCAGGGGTTTCATAGGGTCGGTCATCATCTGCTGATGACCGACGGAGACGTAGACGTGGTTCTCCTGGTCGCCGGCCGCGGGGATGGGGAACAGCGTGGTGATCGGCCGGCTCTGGACGATCTGGAATTCATCATCGACCAGGCACCATTCGATGTCCTGGGGGCGGCCGAAGTGCGCTTCGATCCGCCGTCCCAGCTGGGCGAGCCGCACGACCTGCGCATCCGTCAGCGCGGGCTGCTGCTGCCGCTCCGGGTCGATCGCCTGTTCCTGCGTCCCGCCTGCCGGCGAGGCGTGGATGGCAAGCTGCTTGGTGGCGACCGCCTTGGCGACAACCTCGCCGTCCCGCACCTTGTACCTGTCCGCGTTCACCAGGCCGGAGACCAGGGCCTCGCCGAGGCCGAAGGTGGCCTCCACGGAGGTGACCTTTCGGTTTGACGTGACCGGGTCGGCCGTGAACAGGATGCCGGCCGCATGCGGGAAGACCATTCGCTGCACGACCACGGCCATGTGGACCTTCCGGTGGTCGAATCCGTTCCGCAGGCGGTAGGTCACGGCCCGCTCAGTGAAAAGCGATGCCCAGCACCGGCTGATGTGCTCGAGGATCGCCGCCGGCCCCACAACGTTCAGGTAGGTGTCCTGCTGGCCAGCGAAGGATGCCGTCCGCAGGTCCTCTGCCGTCGCACTCGATCGGACCGCGTAGGCGGCTCGCTCGCCGAGCCGGGCGAGCGAGCGGGTGATCGCCGCCACAAGATCGTCGGGGATGGCGATCCCTTCGAGGGTCCGGCGGATCTCCGCGCTGAGCGTGCGGATCGTCTCCCGGTCATCCGGGTTCAGGCGCGACAGCCGATCAAGCCGATCGTCGATCGACGGCGCTTCCGCCATGATCCGCCGGAAGGCATCCGTCGTCACACAGAAGCCAGCCGGTACGCGGATGCCTTCGATCCGCGAAAGCTCCCCGAGGTGCGCGCCCTTGCCGCCAACGACCGCGACCTGCGTCTGGTCGATCTCCTGGAAACCCAGCACGTAGTTGCCCATCCGTCCACCTCCCCCTTGAGCCCCCTCGGGCCTCTCTAATTCCTACTGTCGGTCGCGCGGACGCCTGTGGTCCGGTTTGTGGCGTGCATTGTCAGCACACCAGGGGTCCTTGCAGCAAGAGCCCCCGGTTGGCCTGACCCCCGGAGGCTGTCCACGTGATATGAGGTTCCTTACCGCCCGACCATCGGGCAGGAGGAACCAGTTGAAAGGAAGGAAGCACTCACCGGAGCAGATCATCCGGAAGCTTCGAGAAGCCGAGCGCCTGTTGGCGGAGGGCAAGACCAACGCCGAGGTGGCCAAGGCGCTGGAGGTAACCGAGTGGACGCCCGCATCAGGCCGGTCGGGCCGGCGCCCACGATGATCACGTCGGCGTCCATCACTGGCCACTCCCGTCGCAGTCTTTCGTCGCTTCCCCGCGCGACCCATACGTCCTCAACAACACACGCATTTCACGACTCCCATTTCCGTAAGTCTGGCCTCAGCCGGCGATTATGCGGCACGACCCGGGGCTTGCCGCAAGCCCCCTGTGCGGTATAAACTGAAAGCGGAGAGGAGTGGTTAACTCACTTCCCTTATCGTGCGCTGTGGACGGATAACCTCCTCGCGAAGCGGCAGCTCGCCGCGTACCGCGACACAGACGGACGGCTTAAATACTGATTTGTAAACAGCGGGTCAGCGGGCCGACTGGGCTCCGCCGGCCACCGTTTTGGCCTTCAGTTACGAGGACGTTCCTTGCGAGTCACGCCTCGACGGCGGCCAGACCGGTCTGGCCTGTCCGCTTCGGTGAGAGCCGGTAGCGGTCGGGCTGACCTTTCCATCTGCTTCCAGGGATCGTCACGGTCGCGCAGCCAGTCCCAGATATTGCGGATGTTGATGCCGTCCGGACGGAGCGTGTCGCGCCCGACCTCGGCCCAGTGGATGGGCACGGCGATGGGCGCGGTCCGGCGGGCTCGGACGGCGTAGGGCGCTACCGCCGTCTGCGCGTAGGCGTTTCGATTGACGTCGATGAATAGACGTCCTTTCCGGCTCTGCTTGATGAACTCGGTCGTGAGGTGGTCGGGATCGCCGGCGGCCAGCCGCTGACCGACAGAGTCGGCAAAGAGGTGCGCCTCCTCGAAGGTGGGCCCGACGGTGATCGGCACGACGACGTGCAGACCGCGCGAGCCCGTGGTCTTGACGAACGGGACGAAGCCGAGCTGCTCGAGGAGGGCTTTGAGGCTGAGCGCAGTGGTGCGGACCAGGCGGAAGTCCTCATCGGACGGGTCGAGATCGAACATCACCTGGTCGGGCTGTTCGGGTGCCTGGATCCGCGAGAGCCAGACGTGCGCGGTGATCATGTTGTAGTTCGCCAGGTAGACCAGGGTCGCCGCGTTGTCGATCACGGCATGGGTGATGGTGCCGCCTTTATGAAGGTCGACCGTCGCCCGCGTGATCCAGGGCGGGAAGGAATCGGGCACCCGCTTCTGCTGGATGGCAATGCCGCCAATCCCGTCCGGGAAGCGGTTCATGTGCAGCGGGCGGTCGCGGACGAGGGGCAGCATGCGCTCGGCGATGCGTCCGTAGTAATCGACTAGATCGCCCTTAGTGATGCCGTCATCCGGAAAGAGGACCTTGTCCGGGTTGGTGATGGTGATCTCGTGCCCGTCAACGCTTGGCATGGTTCTGAGAAGAGGGTAGCCTGTGCGGGCCCAACGTCAGCTAAAGCTAATCACGCCGACGTCAGCACGCGCTCAAACGCCTGCAAGTAGCTTGGGTCCCCAGAGCGGTCGCGCACGACCCAGTACTCGGCACCCCAGAAGAGGTAGGCGTGTAGGGGAGTCTCGGGCCGGGACCAGCCGATGGCGGCGTTGTAGGCCCGAATCAGCTGCTCCGGCGGGCAGCTGTAGAGGGCCTGCCGGGCAGGGTTGGGCGGGACCGTGACCGCTTCCCAGGGCTCGGCCTGGCCTTCGGAAACCATCACCCGGGCGCCTCGTGCGCGCGCCGCCGCCAACTGCTTCGGGCGGCGCGCGCGTCGCGACGGACCGTCCCCGCCGTCCAGGTACAGGGTTCTGCCACCCAGACGGCGCAGGGCGTGCCGTGGGTAATAGTCGATGCCGATGATGTCGGCCAGACGCGCGGCCACCACCAGCGAGTCACCCTGGTCGCGTGTCCGCCACCACTGCGAGACCCGGACCAAGGACGACGTGGGCAGGAAGCCGTTCATCAGGACCGGGCGCGACGGATCGGCTGCCCGGAGCGCCTTCAGCTCCCGCTCGACGAATGAAACCGCCAGCCTCCAGGTGTGCTCTACGCCGAGGGGGTCGACCGCCTCGTGCTCCAGTTGCCACGCGACGACGGACGGCCGATCTCGATACCGGGTCACCAGCCGGGTGATGAACTGGCTGGCACGGTCGATCAGCGTGGGATAGGCGGTAGGCTCGACCAGCGATCCCTCCCGCAACGGCTGCAGCAAGCAATGGGCGGGCACGAAGAACTCGGGGTAGCCGAACGTCTTGACGGCACCGACCGCCACGATGACCTGTTTGCCGGCACGCTCCGCGGCATCCAGCTGCCAGTCCAACTCACTGGTGTCGAACGCGGCCGGCGTCGCCTCGATGCGATTCCAGTACGCACCCAGGCGAATCATCTGAAACGGATAGGCGAGCAGGCGACGGAGCGTCTCCGGCCCGTCCAGGCCGAGGGCTTCGACCTGGCGTGGCCGGAAGCTGATCCCGAGCAGCGTCGAACCGCGTCGCGCGATTGGCAGCTCCCGCCACCGGCCGGTCAGCGGCTGCTCGGGTCGCTTCAGCCGGAGTTCCACATCAGGCCTCGGCGAAATACTCGAAGGGCAGCAGACCGACGGCGATCCAGGGCGGAACGAGCCGGCCGAAGCGCTTGCCGATGGCGCCCCGCTGACTGCGATACGCGCGCACGGCCCGGGCCTTGGCCACGACGGCCGTTCCCAGGAAGAGCCGGTGGGTGGGGGTTGCCCGGCTGGCGTCCAGGCGCTGGTCACGAGTCATCTGCCCGGCGAGTTGCAGCGTCCGCAGCAGCATGGCCGGCAGCGCCACGTACCAGAGCGGGACGCGCGGGAGCACCGCATTCCTGAGGTCGGTGACCATCTCGGAACAGGCGATATGATCCGGGTGGCCGTACAGGCCGGAGCGGTCATGGGTCAGGATCAGGTCAGGATCGACCTCCCCGAACGTCCGTGACAGGGACAGCCGGACCTGCTCGGCCTCTTCTCGCAGGTGGTTGTCGCCGAAGTCCTCTTGGATCAGCCGAGCGATGCCAAGGATGCGAGCCGCCCGCTGGGCTTCGCTCCGGCGAATCGCTTTCAGCTGGGGATCGAGGATCCCGCTCGGGTTGCCGCGTGCGCCGCCGGTCAGCAGCACGAGGCTGACCGTGGCGCCGACGTCGGCGAAGCGGCGAATGGTACCGCCGCAGGTGATGGTCTCATCGTCCGGGTGGGGAAAGATGGCGAGGACACTCTTGAACCGTTGGAGATCTCCAACGCCAGCCCGAGGACTCAGCGGGTGCGAACCCGACGCCGTCCCAACCAGGCGAGCGGGGCGAGAAGCCCTCGGACGATGAAGCCTGGCATGTTTGGGACGGAGACCTCACGCTGGAACTCGAGGAGCACGAGCGCCAGGTCGGACAACCGGGGCAGCCGGGTGCCCAGAAAGTGGCCGGCCCTGGTCATCCGCTCGTTCGCCTCGAAGAACTCCTCGGTGCGCAGCGCCGGCCGGACCTCCACCCGCGCCTGGGACTCTTCGGTTCCGGGATTGCCAAACCAGTGCGATGTGCCCACGGGTACGACCACCGTCTCGCCGGGGCGCGCCACGATGCTGCGGGCGCCGAAGCTGAAACGCATGCTGCCGGCCAGCACCGTGAACCGCTCCTCCTGCAGGGGATGGGCGTGGCGAGCCGGCACATGGCCGCCGGGTGGCAGGAAGAGATCGAACACGAGTAGTCGCCCGCCCGTCTCGGCGGCGCTTTGGCGGATCACGATCCGCTCGCCGCTGATCGGGTTATGGATCACGCGCCCTGGGCCGGGGATCTGAGCGACGGCGCCTTCAGGCATGGCTTCCACTGTAGTGTCCCGAGTCGGAAGTTCGTTGAGAAAGTCGCGGCGCCAGTGGATGGAACAGTGATAGCCGTACATCTGCGTAGAGTTCGTAAGCCCCGAGTTTCGATTCGGCTTATGGCGTCAGCTGGATCGTTTCTTCAACCTGGTCCCGCACCGCGTGGGGGCTGAAGGGCAGCAGACGATATTCGCCGTTGCGCCAGGCGGAGACCATGTCGGCGTAGTGCGGGCTCGCCGGCTGCCCTGACTGCCCGGTGGGCAGGATGAAGACCCCGCGGTCCCAGTCCCCCGTATCAAACACCTGGCGATACGACACCGAGTACGACGTCGCGGTAAAGGGGTTCCAGGGATCAACGCCGGCCTGGGCCACGGTGTCGGCATCACCGCCGATCGGGTAGGGCCCGCGGCTCAGCTGGAGGAGGCGATCCAGGACGGGGACGCCCAGACCGAGCGGATGCCTGAAGCCGATTCGGTGGAGGTCGCCCCAGCGCCAGCGCTCCATGTCCGGCCCCAACCGGTCACCGAGAAACCGCAGCGCCGCCAGCAGGGCGGCCCGGATGAGTGACTCGTCCGCCTGGTCCAGTCGAACGAGCAGCTCGCTCGACCCGCGGAAGAAGAACGCGGTCACTGGGGCGAGCACCGGATCGGGGCCCCGCCCCAGCACGCGGAGGATCGGCTCGTCGCCCAGCTCTTGATAGAGCGCGCGCACCAGCTCGATCCGAAACACCTGGTAGATGGCGGCCTCCGGTGACGCTGCATCGAGGCGCCCACCCCATCCTCGCAGCCGCGCCAGAACGTCCGGGTCCAGACCATCCGCCGGAGCCAGCCGGGCGAGCCGGGCGGAGACCTGCTGGGCCGCCACCGACGTGAGGTCTTGCTGCATGGTCTGGAAGTCTTCCAGGGTATGCCGCGGTCGCGAGCGCAAGAGCTGCACGAGCCGTGTCCATCGGTAGTCATCGATCCAGTCGCGTGCAATGGGATGGCGCATAGGTACCGCGGGCCGGTTATTCGCGGTTACGAAGATCCCCTCGTCGGGGTTGAACGCTGCCGGCATCTCGTCGAAGGGAACGGTGCCGACCCATGCCCCGTCCTGGCGCAGCGGCACCCGCCCGGC
>DASPZT010000284.1:0-4543 GCA_035636135.1 Candidatus Limnocylindria bacterium
GGTGGTGGTGGACCGCGAAGCCAGGGGCCAGGCCAGCCGGGCTTCGGCCGGCATGCTGGCGCCGCTCTCCGAAGCCGAAGCGGAGGGGCCGTTCCTGGCCCTGGGCATAGAAAGCCTGCGGCTGCATCGCCCGCTGGCCGAAGAGCTCCAGGAACGAACGAGCATCGACGTGGGCTACCGGCCCACCGGGCTGCTGCGCGTGGCGCTCAACGAGACCGATGAGGTCGCCGTCCGGCGCCGGCGCAGCTGGCATATGGCGGCTGGCTTCTCGGTCGGCTGGCTTGATCCGGCCCGCGTCCACGACGCCGAACCTGCCCTGAGTCGCGACATCCGCGGGGCTGCCTATTACAGCCAGGAACATCAGGTCAGCCCTCCCCTCCTGGCGCAGGCTGCCCTGCGCGCGGCTGCCGACCTGGGGGCGGTGGTTCGGATGGGCCTCAACGTGGAGGGTTTTCTCATCTCGGGTAGCCGGGTGCACGGCGTGCGAGCTGCCGGCGAGCAGCTCGAATGCGATGAGGTCGTGATTGCGGCCGGGGCGTGGTCGGGGGCGTTCGCTGGCCTGGGGCCCGCGCTGCCCGTGCGGCCCGTCCGGGGCCAGCTGGTCGCGCTGCAAACGGTAAGTACGCCGCTCCGCCACCTGATCTACAGCTCGGGCGGCTACCTCAGCCCCAAGCCGGACGGCTTGATCCTGGTGGGGGCCACCCAGGAGGAAGTTGGCTTCGACCCGCGACCGACTGCCGTGGGGGTGGCCGGCTTGCTGCAATCGGTGGCGCGCCTCACTCCGACCCTCGCGACCGCCAGCTTTGCCCAGGCCCTGGCTGGGCTGCGGCCGGGCTCGCCCGACGGGCTGCCGCTCATCGGCCGGCTGCCGGGCTGGTCGGGGATTGCGGCGGCGACCGGCCATTTCCGCAACGGCGTGCTGCTGGCGCCAATCACCGCACACCTGATCACCGACCTGTTGCTCCGCGGCCGGCCGCGGTTGCCGCTGGAGGCGTTCGATCCGGCGCGGTTCGCCGTTCGCGCCGCGTGAGCGACAACGACGACCTGACGCCGCGTTGGTTCGACCGGCGGGCCGACGGCTTCCGCCACGCGGTCGCGGGTGGCCTCTGGCTGGCGCCCCTGATCTATCTGACCAATGCGCGCTTCGGCCCGGGGTGGTATGGCAAGGTAGTCAGCGCGGATCCAGGCCGCCTGCTCCGCTGGGCGGCTCGCACCGGGATCCCCGCCAGGGGGCTGGAGGCGAAGTCCATCCCGGATGTGGACTCGGGACCGCGGACCGCCCGCCGCCGGGTGCCCGCATACCACATCGATCTGTGGGGCCCGCGCCTGGCGCTGGCATACGACGCGCAGTACCTGGCGCGGGTCGAGGCCCGCGTCAGTAGCGCGTAATCGCCTTCAGGCCAGATCCGGTAATGATGATGACGGTCCCGGCGGGCAAGTCCAGCCGCCGGCCGGCGGCCAGCGCCGCCGCCGAGGTGGGCTCCATCAGCAAGCCCCTGGTCGCCGCCCCCCGCCAGGCCGACTCGATCTCCCGCTCGGTGACCGTTACCCAGCGGCCGCCGCTGTGGCGCACCGCGTTGTAGCTGCGCTCCGACCGGGTTGGCTCAGGGATGCTGATCCCGTCGGCGATGGTCGGCTGCCGGGTTACGGGCGCCGGGCGGAAATTGGGGAGGCCACGCACCAGCGGCGCGCAGGCTTCGCTCTGCACCCCGTAGAGGCGCGGCGGCTTGGGCAGCGCACCGGCCGCCACCAGGTCGGCGAACCCCATGGCCAGGCCGATCAGCACCGTCCCCTGGCCAACCGGCGTCACCACGTCCCGCAGTTCCGCTCCGAGCTCCTCGAAGAGCTCGAAAGCGATGGTCTTGGTGCCCTCCAGGAAGGCATCGTCCCGGGCATGACCGACGTCATACGCATCCGCGGCCGCCGCCACGGTGGCGGCCGTCACCGCCGACCGTGGGCCCGGGACGCGGATCAGCTCGGCGCCCAGCACTTCGATGGTGCGCGCCTTGGCCTCGACGATATCGGCCGGCGCGAAGATCCGCGCCCTAAGCCCGGCCGCCGCGGCGTAGGCGGCGATGGCGCTGCCGGCATTCCCGGAGGAATCTTCCACGACCGTGTGGGCTCCGGCAGCCCGGGCCGCCGTGATGGCAGTCGCGGCGCCCCGGTCCTTGAAGGACCCGGTTGGCCCGGCGCCTTCCAGCTTGAGGAGGTAACGGTCCCAGGGGATGAGCGGCGTGCCGCCTTCGCCCAGGGTCATCGGGTCACCCGGGACGGCCAGGTCAGCCCGATAGCGCCAGACTCCGCGGCCCCGCCACTCGGCCCGATGGAGGCCACCGTTCATCGCTGGAGCCGGCGGGGGAGGACGAGCAGCGGGGCTTGCGCCAGGATCACGGCGAGGACGACCATGTAGGCCGCATCCCAGAGCAGCGCGGGGGACGGATTCCCGTTGACCAGCGCCCGGCAGATGGTGGCCGCGTGATACAGGGGCGAGACTAGCCAGATGCCGTCGCGGATCGCCACCGGCAGCCGGTCCAGCGGAAAGAAGACGCCGCTGAAGAAGAACATGGGCGTGATCAGCAGGCCGATGTAGTAGAAGAGGTGCTCGAAGTTGTCCATCAGGGCCGCCCAAGTGAGGGCGGGGGCGGCGAACAGGGGGCCCATCAGCACCAGCACCAGGGGGAGGGCCAGCGCCCACGGCGACCGGATCAGACCCACCGCGAACATCACCAGGGCAAAGGTCATCCCGTAGAGCAGCGCCCGCGACGCCTGCCAGAAGAATTCGCCGAGCACCAGGTCCTGCGGGGTGATGGGCGCGGTCACGATCGCCTCAAAGACCCGCTTGTCGTGCATGTTGTTCCAGCTTCCGAACAGGGAGTCGAAGGTGACGGCGTTCATGGCCGTGACGGCGATCAGGGCCGGCGCCACGAAGGCGGCATAGGTCTGGCCCCTTCCCAGGTTCACATACGCGCCCAGGGCGAAACCGAACGCCACCAGGTAGAGGAAGGGCTCCCCGAAGTTGAGGATCACGGACGTCTTGAACACCCGGCGCCAGGAGATGAACTCCCGCCACCAGACGCGGCGGGCGCGGACCGGGTGGGGCAGCACCACCATGGCTGGTTACTCCTCCTGCAGGTCGCGTCCGGTCAGGTGGATGAACACGTCCTCCAGGGTTGCCGGCCGGATCAGGGCGCTTTCCGCGGGGACGCGGCTGGCGAGCGCGCTCAGGATTCCGGCGGGATCTGCTGTAAAGAGGAGCAGGCGATCCCCGACATGCTCCACGCGGCGGACAGCTCGATCCGGCAGATCGGGAGCGGGCGCGTCGACGGGCCACTCGAGCTCCAGCACCTGGGTGCCGGCGTGCTTCTCGATGAGCGGCCGCGGCGCCCCGGCCTCCACGATCCGGCCGTGGTCCATGATCACCAGCCAGTCGCATAAGCGGCTGGCCTCCTCCATGTAGTGGGTGGTCAGGATGATGGTGACGCCGCGCCGCTTCAACTCGGCGAGTCGCTGCCAGACCACCAGCCGAGCCTGGGGATCGAGACCGGTGGTCGGTTCGTCCAGGATCAGCAGCTCCGGGTCGTTCAGGAGCGCGCGGGCAATCAGGAGCCGGCGCTGCATCCCTCCACTGAGCTCCCACATCCGGCTCTGAGGACGGGACTGCAGCTGGACGAACTCCAGGAGGCGCTCGGCACGCTCCCGAGCCTCCTGCCGGCCGATGCCAAAGAATCCGGCGAACACCATCAGGTTCTCGATCACCGAGAGGTCGCCGTCCAGGTTGTTCGTCTGGGGCACCACGCCGATGCGTTCCCGAATCGCGCGGGAATGGATCGACGGGTCCATGCCCAGGACGCGGAGTGCGCCGCCGGTGCGCATCACCCGGCCGTACAGCATCCGCATGGTGGTGGTCTTGCCGGCACCATTCGGTCCCAGGAAGCCAAAGCACTGGCGGGGCGCGATGTGGAACGAGATCCCATCGACCGCCTGGACCGGGCCGTAATTCTTCACGAGCTCGCGCGCCTCGACCACTGCATCCACAGCTGGACAAGGGTAACGCAGGGGGCCGGCGACTTAGGGGTCGACGCTCACGTAGGTGGCTCGCTGCCGCAGCGCTTGCACGCCGCCATCGGCCGTCTAACGCCCGTCCGAGAGGAACCTGGGTGACGTGGCAGCCGCTTTTAAAGGATCGTCTTTAACTTCGAGTCGAGCACATCCTGGTCCAGGGTGAATGGCCAGTAGGTACTGACGCTCCCATCCCGAGCGATGAAGACGCTGACCGGCAGCCCGGAGGTCTTGAGCCCGACCCCGTACGCGTCGGCAACCCGCCCATCGGGGTCGAGGACCGGCGCCGGCTGGAGGCCCATCGAGTCCCAGAAGGCCCGGACCGTGGCCGCCGACTCATCGCCGAAGTCGATGGCGACGACCGCCAACCCCTGGTCGCGGTGGGCGAGGTAGGCCGACCGGATCAGCGGCAGCTCCTGGCGGCAGGGTGCGCACCAGGTGGCCCAGAAGGTGACCAGGACGGGCTGGCCCCGGAGCCCCGCCA
>DASPZT010000285.1:0-5520 GCA_035636135.1 Candidatus Limnocylindria bacterium
GGGAAGGGGCGTTCTACTCGCTACGGCGAATCGGGACCCCCACCCCGGCCCTGCCCACGCGGGAAATCCCGCGACCCTGACACGCGCGGGAAATCCGGCGACCCTGACACGAGTGGCTCCCCCGAAAAGGGGGAGGCTGGAGAGGTCCGCAGAGCGGCTTATTTGATTTCGACTCCGGCGCCGGCGTCCTTGAGCTTCTTGGCCACGGCCTCAGCTTCCTCGCGGTTGACGCCTTCCTTGACCGGCTTGGGCGCCTGATCGACCAGGTCCTTGGCCTCTTTCAGGCCGAGGCCGGTGATCTCCCGGACGACCTTGATGACGCCGATCTTGGCGTCGCCGGGCCCGGTCAGGATGACGTTGAACTCCGTCTTCTCCGCCTCGGGGGCTGGCGCGGCTGCCCCGCCGGCGGCGGGCGCCGCTGCCAAGGCCACGGGAGCGGCGGCCGTTACGCCGTACTCCTGCTCGATGGCCTTGACCGCGTTCATCACGTCGACCACGGTCCACTCCTTCAACGCCGCTACGAAGTCGTCGACAGTTACCTTTGCCATGATTCCTCCTTGTCTATGCGGCCGGCGCCGGCGCGGTGGCCGGGGGTTCCGTCTTCTCTTTCTGGGTCCGAAGCGCGTCGAGGGTTCGGGCGAGCTGGCCGATGGGGGCCTGCAGCACGCTGGCCAGGCTGCCGAGCGGCGCCTGCAGCGCCCCGAGCAGGCGGCTGAGCAGGACCTCCTTGGGCGGCAGCTCGGCGAGCTGGCCCACGGTGTCGGCATTGAGCAGGCGCCCTTGCAGGATGCCGCTCTTGATCACCATCTTGCGATTGGCGCGGATGTATTCACTCAGGAGCCGGGCTGGAATGGCCGGATCGTCACGACCGAAGATCATGGCCACCGGGCCGGTGAGCTCCTTCTCCAGCACACCCAGCCCGGCGGCATTGGCGGCCCGCCGCGCCAGGGTGTTCTTCACGACGACCATTTCCGCCCCACCGCCGCGCAACCTCCGGCGCAGGTCCTGCATCTGGGCGACGGTCATGCCGCGATAGTCGGCCAGCACGGCCGTGGACGCCTGGCGGAGCCGATCGGTGAGCTGCTCCACGGTGGCCGCCTTCAGCGCTTTCTTGTCGGCTTCGACTTTCTTCTTCTCTGCCATCGTTTCCTTCTATTCCCCCCTCCCCTGGAAGGGGAGTGAATAAAAAACCTTCTGGCCAGCAGGCAAGAAGGTCCATTCGCGTCCCTTGCCTGCGCAGGACATTAAGCCGGCTGGGCCGGCGCCCGCGGTCTCTGGCTATTCAATTTTCGCGAGCGGAAGTATAGCAGGCTAGTTCATTCTGGAGGCCAGCGCGGGGTCGATCTGCACGCTGGGGCCCATCGTGGGCGCCAGGTAGACGGACCGCAGGAACTGGCCCTTGGCCGAGGACGGCTTGGCGCGGACCACCGCGTCCATCAGCGCGGCCAGGTTCTCGCGCAGCTGCTGCTCCGTGTAGGAGGCCTTGCCGATATTGGTGTGGATGATCCCGGTCTTGTCCACCCGGTACTCGATCCGGCCGCCCTGGATGTCCTTCACGCCCTTGGCGATGTCGAACGTGACGGTCCCGGCCTTGGGGTTGGGCATCAGCCCGCGGGGGCCGAGCACCTTTCCCAGCCGGCCCACCATCCCCATCATGTCGGGGGTGGCCAGGGTGACGTCGAAGTCGAGCCAGCCTTCCTGGATCCGCTTGGCGAGGTCATCCCCACCCACGTAATCGGCACCAGCTTCCTTGGCCTCCCGGGCCTTGTCGCCCTGGGCGAAGACGAGCACCCGGCGCTTCTTGCCGGTCCCGTGGGGCAGGGTCACCGAGCCGCGGACCATCTGGTCGGCATGGCGCGGGTCGACGCCCAGCCGAAGATGCGCCTCGATCGAGCCGTCGAACTTCGAGGTCGACGCGCCCTTGACCAGCTTGACCGCCTCATCGGGCGAGTACTGCTTGGCGTGCTCGATGGTCTTGGCGGCTTCCTTGTACTTGCGTGCGCGGGCTTGAGTCATCTGTTCCTCCTGTGGTCGTAGCGGGTTCCAGGCCCTGCCACGGGAATTGGGTTTTGCCTACTTGACGACGTCGATCCCCAGGGAGCGGGCAGTCCCCTCGATCATCTTCATGGCGGCCGCCACGTCAAACGCGTTCAGGTCCTTGAGCTTGAGCTCGGCGATCTCGCGCACCTGGCGCTCGGTGACCTTGCCCACCTTCTCCTTGTTCGGCTTGGCCGAGCCCTTCTCCACGCCCGCGGCCTTCTTCAGCAGGTCCGCCGCGGGCGGGGTCTTGGTGACGAAGGTGAAGCTGCGATCCTCGTAGATAGTCAGCTCGACCGGCACGATCTGGCCGGCCATGGACGCGGTCTTCTCGTTGTAGGCGCGGACAAACTCCATGATGTTGACGCCGTGAGGGCCGAGGGCGGTGCCGATGGGCGGCGCCGGGGTGGCCTTGCCGGCCTCGATCTGGATCTTGACCTGGGCCTTGACCTTCTTCTTTGCCATTTACTTGAGTCGCTCCACCTGCAGGAGGTCCAGTTCCACGGGCGTCTCCCGGCCAAACATGTTGACCAGGACCTTGAGCTTGCCCTTGTCGGCGTTGATCTCGTCGACCTTGCCATGGAAGTCGGAGAAGGGGCCGTCGATGACCCGCACGTTCTCCCCCACCCGGTACTCGACCCGGACCTTGGGCGCTTCGGCCTTGATCTGCTTCTGGATGGACTTGATTTCCTTCTCCTGCAGCGCCACCGGCTTGTTGCCGGACCCCACGAAGCTGGTCACACCGGGGGTGTTGCGCACCACGTACCAGGATTCGTCGGACATGATCATGTTCACCAGGATGTAGCCGGGGAATGTGCGCTTGGCCACGTGCCGGCGTTGCCC
Source organism: Candidatus Limnocylindria bacterium (assembly GCA_035636135.1). Classification (GTDB taxonomy): domain Bacteria; phylum Chloroflexota; class Dormibacteria; order CF-121; family CF-121; genus CF-121. The sequence goes on from DASPZT010000285.1 coordinate 2,881, forward strand.
GTCCTTGATTTCGATGACGTCCTCGGTCGGCACCAGGACGTCGAAGATCTGGTCGTGCATGTCCATCGACTCCACCCGCTTGAGCAGGTTGTTCTTGACCTTCTCTTCGTGGCCGGAGTAGGCGTGGACGACGTACCAGTGCGACTCCCCGGCCGGCGCCGTCCGGGTCGGTGCCTCCACCCGCATGGCGGAGAGGTCCGGATCCCCAGTGGCTACCGGGGCCGCACCCAGGCCGTCGCCGACCTGCACCCGCTCGCCGGTCCACACCCGGGCACCTTCGGCGGCCTCCTTGGCAGCCGCTCGCGACCGGCGTTTGGGCGCTGGCTTCGACGGCTCCGGGGCGGTGTTCAGGTTCTCTGGGTTTTCCACTGGCGGACTGGTTCCTAGCTAGGTTTCGCGAATTCGAACTTGACGATCGAGTGGGCCAGGACGTAGTCGATCAGCCCCAGCACCAGGGAGACCACGACCACGGTCACGATCACGACGAACGTCATGGTGCGCAGCTCCGCCATGCTCGGCCAGATGACCTTGCGGAGCTCGTTGAAGATCTCCTCAAAGCCCCGGATGAGCCCGGTTCGGGGGGCACTGGTGCGCTGCACTCTATTGGTCCTGGGGTCGGTTGGAATGGCTTTGGCCACGCTTAGTTATACCTCTTACTAATGTGTCGAAACCCGGCGGCCGGGGCTGAAGTGGCAGGGGTGGAGCGATTCGAACGCCCGACCGGCGGTTTTGGAGACCGCTGCTCTACCAACTGAGCTACACCCCTGTGTCCCGGCAATCACTTGGTCTCCCGGTGCGCGGTGTGCTTGCGGCACTGCGAGCAGAACTTCTTGACCTCTAACCGGTCCGGATCGTTCTTCTTGTTCTTGACCGTCGTGTAGTTGCGCGACTTACAGGTCTGGCACTGCAGCGTGATGATCGAAGCTTGGGCAGGCATTTAATCCCCGACACAAAAAAGACCTAGCTTTTGCTAGGCGAGAACACATGTTAGCAGACGGCGGGGGGGACGTCAAATGCTCCCCACGGGAGCTACACCCTCACCCCGGCCCTCTCCCTCATAAGGAGTGAGGAGAGGACCGCAGAGCGGCCTACCAGGTCACGACCACCGTCGTCCCGATCGTCGTCCAGCCGAAGAGGACGCTCATCGGGCTGTAGGGGACGTTGACGCAGCCGTGGGTGCCCGCCCCGGTGTTGGAGCCCGGGCCGTACCAGGTCCGCCAGGGGGCGTCGTGGATGAAGTACCCCCCGCCCCGGAAGAGCATCGCCCAGGTGGTCCAGGAGGGCGGATACCAGGCGTCGCTGCCATAGGCCCAGGGCGACACAAACAGGAATGGGGAGTACTTGGCCGTGACGGCCGTCACGCCCGGTGGGGTGGGCAGCCAGGGGCGACCGGTGGTGACGTAGGTCGTGAGCACGGGTGTCCCATCCTGGAACGCCGTCAGGACCTGGCGCGACAGCGAGATCACGATCAGTTTGCCGGCGCCGGCGTTCCAGGTGAGCTGGTTTTCCTTGCTCCAGATGGCGGCGGCCAGCGCCTGCTTCTGCTGCGACAGCTGGCTGGCCAGGGACTGGAAGGTCAGCGTATTGGCGGCACTCTCCAGCTGCCACGCCAGGCTGGCAATGGCGCCGGCGGGATCGGCCACCGGCAGCCCGTCGGCGCGAGCGGTCGCCAGGGTGGCGCGGGCGTCGTTGAGTTGCGCGTACGCCCCGGCGCGGGCGTCGAGCAGCCCCTGGAGGCCGAGCGCGACCTGGGTGAGCTGGTCCTCAACCGGCGCGAAGCCCGCGCTGGAATGGATATCCGGAATCTGGGCGGCCGCCGCCGTGATCTGCCTGCCAAACGCGGCGAGGTCCAGTTCCGGATACTGCTCGGCCGTCGCCAGCAGCGACCGCGCACTGGCCAGGCTCACCGAGCTCGCGGTCCGGGCTGATCGGAACTCGCTCAGCCGGTCCTGGAGGATCAGCAGCTGGTCGCCGAGGACATGGCTCAGCGTCGAGAAGTCATTGGGGGTGATGGCGAGGGTGGCGTAATGGGCGAAGCGCGCCTGCGTCTCATCCAGACCGTCCGTGGTCACCCCGCCTTGGTGCGCCTCAATGACCAGCTGACTCCAGACGTGGAGCGTGCGCAGGAAGCCGTCGCGTTGCTCGCTCCGGCTGCGGGCGAAGGCCGCGTCCAGGTCCGCCTGGAGAGTGGCCAGCCGGTCCAGCCGCTGGTGATCTCGAAGCGGTGTCTGCCACCAGGACGTGGGGGCCGGATGCATCACCTGGTCGTAGCGCCACATGAGCTGGTCGGCGCTGACCGGGTCCAGGCCGCCCGCGATGGCGCGGGTCAGCGCCTGGTCGAAGTTAGTCGCAGACTGCTGGATGCCCGACTGGAGCAGGGTCTCACTGGCGGCGGCCGACATCGGGATTGCAGTGGCCAGGCCAACAGCCACGAGGATGAAGACAGCCCGCCGTAACCCCCGCACGACGCACCAACCCCCCTACGAGACTCCGTGGCCCGCGCATCGCGGGCATGATTGCTGGAGTCAATAACGAGGTGGGTCGTCCGAAGTCATCCCGACGCACCACATCGTGACCGCCCGTCATGGCGGCGTGGGGGATGCAACGGCATCGCGAAAACCGCTACCGGTCCGTCAAACG
>DASPZT010000286.1:0-4926 GCA_035636135.1 Candidatus Limnocylindria bacterium
CCTAAAGATTTTATGGGCGCTGGCGCGGCCGTTCCCGGGGGATGAGAATGGCGGTGCGCATGCTGTCCGCCGACGTCGGCTGGACTTGGCTCTGCGAGACCGTCCTAAAGATTGACGCTGGAGCCCCTCACCCTCGGGTATTCCCCCGGTTGCGCTGCGAACGCGAGTATCAGTCTCCTTGTTCTTTCGGGGGCTCCGCGGGCGGCATGCGCGCCGTTTCATCCTGTTGTCTGGAGGAGTGTCATGCAGGTCATCTACGAGCGGTGCGCAGCGGTGGACGTGGGCAAGGACGTGATCGCGGTCGCGGTCCGCAAGCCCGGGGACGGCCCGGGCGGGCGGGTCACCGTCAGGCGCACGTACAAGACGTTCTACGGGGTGCTGCGCGAGGCCGCGCGGTGGCTCATGGCCGAAGGCGTCACGCACGTGGCGATGGAGGCGACCGGGATCTACTCGATGCCCGTCTACCACGCGCTGATCGAGCACGGGGACTTCGAGAAGGTCCTGGTGTGCAATGCCGGGCACGTGAAGAACGTGCCGGGGCGCAAAACGGACATGGCGGACGCGGAGTGGCTAGCGCAGCTGCTGGAGTGCGGGCTGCTGGCTGGCAGCTTCATCCCGCCAGCGGAGGTCAAGGCGGCCCGGGACGTGATCCGCTACCGGGCGAAGATCGCGCAGCAGCGGGTCAGCGAGATCTCCCGCCTCGGGAACGTGCTGCAGGACGCAGGCATCAAGCTTGACTCCGTGGCCTGGTCCGTCTCCACGAAGTCGGGACGGCTGATGATCGAGGCGCTGATCGACGGGGAGCGGCGCGGTGCCGTGCTCGCGGACCTGGCCATCGGGAGGATGCGGTCAAAGATCGCGGACCTGTCGATGGCGCTGGAGGGCCGGTTCGGGAACCACCACGCCATGCTGTGCCGGCTGCACCTAGACCACCTGGACCACCTCGACGGCATGCTGGCGAAGCTGGACGCGCAGATCGAGGCGATGATGCAGCCGTTTCGCGCCGCCCGCGACCTGCTGACCACCATCCCCGGGATCGGGCAGCTGTCCGCCGCCGCCGTCATCTCCGAGATCGGCACGGACGTCCGCGGGTACTTCCCCGACGCGGCGCACCTGGCTTCCTGGGCCGGACTCTGCCCCGGCAACCACGAGTCAGCCGGGAAGCACCGCCCCGGGAAACGCAGGAAAGGCAACCAGCACCTCCAGCCCGTCCTGGTCGAGTGCGCCTGGGCCGCGGTCCGGCACGAGGGCTACCTCAAGTCCCTCTACCACCGGCACGTCATGAAATGGGGCGGCTACCGCTCCAGCGTCGCGAAGACCAAGGCCATCATCGTCGTCGCCCACGCCATCCTCGTGATCATCTGGCACGTCCTGGCCACCGGTAAACCCTACGACGAGCTCGGCAGCGACTACTTCACCCGCCGCCTGGACCCCGAAAGGGAGACCCGCCGCCTCATCGCCAAGCTCGAGGCCCTCGGCCACCGCGTCACCCTCGAGGACGCCGCCGCCTAACCTGACCGTTAACCCTCAGCCGACGGCACAAACCGCCGCCGGCTGCTACCGCCTGCCCGGCTGGGGACCATTCACGTATCAGTCCGTGGTGTTGGGGTGGTCACTCCGTTCGGTCACGCCACCGAGACGATCGTGTTCGGCGGCGCCTGCGGCGGCAACTGCGACTTTCGCACCGTCAACCTCGCAGGCGGCTCGATCTTCCTCGACGAGGTCTTCAGCAACCCGACCTGCCCCGGCGGGTGCCGACCTCGCCCGGGGGCACCTGGCTCCGGCACGCTCACAGACGTAATCGTCGGCGGGACCGGAAACTTCACCGGCGCGAGCGGGAACGTGAGCGGATCGGTGACGGGTGCCGGCCTAGTTAGTCAGATCAAGCTCTCAGGAACGATCACGCTGGCGACTTGAGCAAAAGGGCCGGTCCCGAGTATTCGACGCCACCGGGACACAGTCCGACATTGCCTGGCCAAATTGAGTTGTGCTTAGACGCAAAAGCACCACTGAACGCCAGAAACGGGGATCCGGGCAAGCGAAAGGGCCCGGCCAGGTCTAGTCCTCCTGACTCTCGGCGGCTAGGTGCCGGTAGATCGAGGCGCGGCTGACGCCGAGTCCCCTGGCGATCTCCGTGGGGCTCTCACCGCGGGCCCGGCGCGCCCGGGCGGCGGCCAGCTTGTCCTCGTCCATCACAGTGGGACGCCCGCCGCTGCGGCCCTGGGCCCTGGCTGCCACCAGCCCGGCCATGGTCCGCTCGTGGATGATGTCCCGCTCGAGCTCGGCGAAGGCGGCCATCATGGTGAAGAAGAACTTGCCCTCGCCGGCCGGTGAGTAGCTGCCGGACAGCTTGCCGGTGAGGATCCGGACGCCGATGCCGCGGGCGTGCAGGTCGTCGGCGATCGTGAGCACGTCCTTGACGGAGCGGCCGAGGCGATCCAGCTTCCAGACGACAAGCGTGTCACCGGGGCGCAGGTAGTCGAGCGCGGCGACGAGGCCCGAGCGCTCCGTAGTCGCCTTGCGGGTGCTGATCTTCTCGATGTAGACCCGGGTGCACCCGGCGTCGGTCAGCGCGTCCTGCTGGAGCTGGGCGTCCTGGGCGTCGGTGCTGACGCGGGCCAGGCCGATGAGGTTGCGCTCACCCGCAGCGAGGTCGAGGACCGTGAAGGCGGGGGCGGTCGAGGCGGCGTGCATCATATCCCTAATGTCTCAAAACCGTCTCACAACTTCTAGTGTTCCGGGCAAGTTTTTAGACGAGTTTTGAGATGAGAAACGCCGGTCACCGGGTGTGATCTTTGGAGCTTGATGGCGGCGGAATATCAGCGCTTCCTGTCGTCGAGGCGGGTCACTTGGGCGGGGTGAAATTGCTACCGCGGCGTCCGGGTCGGCCCACCACCAGCTGAAGGCGCGGCGAAGAGACCGGCAGCAACGACTTGAGTGCTCCACTGGCCATACCTGATCGGGTCTCACTGCTCGCGGCGATGTTCTTCACGCGGGTCGCGTTGGAAGGCTGCACGGGCTGGTGCTCGTCAGGCTCGGCATCGCCCACATTCGCCTGATCGTCCGCTGAGGGACGATGTGCTGCGGGCTGACGCGGCAGCTCATTGACTCAGGCTGGCTGGTATCAGTTGGTAAGAATGATCCCGCTGCTATTGGTCCCCCGGCCGACGGCCACGACGGTCCCGGAGCTGAGGGCTGTCATGCCGGCGAGCAGCGCAGCTTGATCCGGGGTAGAAACGAGGCTCCAGCTTTGGCCATTCCAGTGCTCCGTGAACGGTCCGGAGCCTGCTCCCACCGCCCAGACGTCGCTGGCTGAAACGGCCGCCACCCCCAGCATGGAATCGTTCTGGCAGGGGAACGGGTTCACGCTGGGACTGACGCTCCAGCTGGTGCCGTCCCAGTGCTCGACCAGCTCGCTGGGGTGCGCGGAGCACCCTCCTGTGGGCGTTCCCGGTCCTGTGCCCACAGCCCAGACATTGCTGGGGGAGAGCGCCGCGACGGTGTCAACTCCGCCGAACCGCAGCGGCGGGGTGGGGATCTGGCTCCAGCTTTGGCCATTCCAGTGGAGGCTTGTCAATCCTCCGCCGGCCACGTCTGCGAGGGCCCACACGTCGCTGGCGGAATCAGCGGAGACGCCGGTGACTCCCACCAGGTTCGTGAAGGCGGGGCTGGAGGCAATGCCCCAGCTGGTGCCGTCCCAGTGCTCGACGAGGGCGGAGGCGCTGCCCGAGGGGCCAGCGGCGAAGCCCACCGCCCAGGCGTTGTCCGTCGCCGGGGCGGTGACTCCTACCAGGGAACTCCCATCCGGGAGCTTCGGGCTGGAGGCAATGCTCCAGCTGGTCCCGTCCCAGTGCTCGATCAAGGTGTTGAATGAGAAGAATGACGTACCGGTAGCCTGGTCGCCGACGGCCCACACGTCGTTGCCGGCGGCGCCGGCAACGCCGTGGAACCCGGCGTTGAGGGCGGGGGTGGAAACCACGCTCCAGGTCGTGCCGTCGAAGTGCTCAGCGAGAGTCTGCGTTGCCCCGCTCGAGCTCGACACGCCGCCGGCCGCCCACATGTCATTGGAGGCGATGGCGGCGGCGGCGGACAGGGACGAATTGCTGATGAACGGGCTGGAGACGACGTGCAGACCAGCCGGTAGCTTAGGTTTGCCAGACATCATCGCCCCAGCGCCGGGGGCCGCCCCGATCACAGCGGCGGCGAGGCCAAGCGGCATGAGGATGCTGGCGAATCCGCGCATCGGGTTCGACATGTACTTCCTCCCGTGTCAACACGCCGCACGAACGGCGTACGGTGCAGCTGATTCCCCCGCTCTCGGTCCTGGCGCTGGCGCTGGCGACGACGAGCTTACGAACACGAAGGTCCGCCATGGCTCTGCGTCACGGTGTCACCCCCTGTTCTGCCGGGCGCACGAAAAGCCAGGGTCAGCACGGCGCGGGAAGGATTGCGCGCCACGGCTCCGTTTGCCCGAACTTGGAGCCTGGCACGTGCGGGCTGATGCCCCAGCCGGTGATGACCGTGCCGTCCTCGGAGACGTCGGTGGCGACCTGCAGGATCCACCCGCTGGGGATCTTCGCCCCCTGGTTCTTCAGCACCGTCTGGAGGTCCAGCATGCCGCATCTGGCCGTCCAGACGAAGGCGTGAGCGGAGCCGGTCGAGCCGCTGGTGAGCGAATGGCCTACCACCACGCTGCCGTCGCGATTGGCGGCGTCGGCCCGGCTGAGCCCGCCGCCGAGATCACCCAGATTGACCATCCCGGTGGAAGCGGTCCACCGGAAGGCAAGGTAGGGGCCGCCGACCTGGGCCTCCCCGACGATCACCTGGCCGTCGGCGGAGATGCCCCCCGCATCGCTGTTCCGGTTGCCGACGGGGTCGATGTCCTGGCAGTTCCCCGCCGGGGTGGACCGGTAGGCGTGGAAGAAG
>DASPZT010000287.1:0-4045 GCA_035636135.1 Candidatus Limnocylindria bacterium
CCCGTGCATGTGGTGATCGTGCCCCTCATGGGTGGCGGCGGCCCCAGGAGCCTCCATCATGCGGAGCATCTCCAACCCACCGGTGCGAAGGAACCGCCAGCCTAATACCGCGATCACGGCCAGGAAGATCAGGTTGAGCACGGTCGTGTAGTTCCAGACGGGCGTGGCGGTGAAGACGGTGATGTTCCGGTTCGTGGGAGTCAGGCCAAGCGCCTGGAAGATCAGCCCGATCACGAAGCTGGCGGCCGCCATGGCGAGGTACGAGACGCCCAGCAAGTAGATGCTCATCCGCGACCCATAGTACTTCCGATAGATGTTCAGGATGGGAATGATGAGCAGGTCCGCGAAGATGAACGAGATCACGCCACCGAAACTGATCCCACCCTTCCACAGCACAGCGGCTAGCGGCACGTTCCCCACCGAGCAGACGAAGCTCAGCATCGAGATCACCGGGCCGATCAGCGGACCCCATACCCCGGCCAGCGTCGGATTGCGCGTCAGGAAGAAGGTTTGCCAGAAGGAATCCGGCACCCAGGCGGCCAGGGCACCGGCGATCAGCAGGCCCAGGCCGATGTCCGTCCAGAGACTGGTGACATCCATCCAGAAGGACTGGCTGACCGCGGTAAAGCCGCGGGCGGAGAACAACCGCCGCAGAAACGGTCCCTCGGTCACGGCCATATCCATCGCGGCGTGCCCTTCCATCCGCCCCCGCAGGCCGCGTTCCGCCTGCCGCCGGGCTTCGTCGACCAGCCGCGGCCGGAGGGTTTGGCGGAGGATGAACGCCAGCAGGACGACCATCAGCAGCCCGCCCACGAACTCCGCCGCCAGAAACTGCCAGCCCAGCAGGATGAGCAGGATCAGGCCCAGCTCGAAGACCAGATTGGTGGAGGCGAACTCGAAGACGATGGTGTTGATTAAGCTGGCTCCCTTGACGAAGAGCGACCGGGCGATGGCCACCGCCGCGTAGGAGCAGGACGAGGACGCGGCGCCCAGGCCGCAGGCGATGCCCAGGCTCCGCGGCGAATCCGTACCGAGCGTCCGGGCGACCGCCTGCCGGGAGACCAGCGACTGGACGACGGCCGACAGGATGAATCCCAGCGCCAGGGGCCAGAAGATCTCCCAGAACATGCCGAAAGAGGCAGCCAGGGCGTGCGCCATCGCCTGCAGGATCTGAGTCACGACGGCGAACCATAGCCTAGCCTACCCAGCGCGTGCACCTGGGTGGCCGGTTGTTGACAGGGAGTGATTTCTGTGATCCGATAAGCGGACAGCGCTTGGCGCTTCGGGTGGATCGGCGTTGAGGGGAGGGAAGACCGCTGGCCGGTCTGCTGCGGACGCGGACGGGCGCTGGCACCGTCGTGCTGTGCCTCGTCGCGCTCCTGGCCATGCTCTGGCCCCAGGGCTCCGCGGCCAGCAACGGGAACGCGGGGATCAAGCTCCAGAAGACGGTCGATGCCGCCACTCTCACCCCCATCCTGGCCCTAAGCCTGAGCGTCGATAAGCCGCAGGCGATCCCGGGCGACACCCTCACCTACAGCGGCACGGTCACCAACACCCGGGGCGTCCTCGGCCTCACCGGGCGTTTTGTTGCCGCAGCCCACGCCGACACCGACGCGACCGTGGTCTATTACTGGGACGAGCTCCAGGACTACACGGTTTTCTGGGACATCCACGGCTTCGTGCGTTCTCCAGGAGGGGTCCGGGCTGTCCCCGGAGGCCCGCGAATCCTCGTGGTGGAGAACGAGCGGGTTTATTGGAAGCCATTCCCGGGAGCCGGATTAATCGGCTCGATCGTCGGAACGGGCCTGGGAGCGGGCCTGGACGCCCACGACTTCCTGACCGTGCTCCTCGACCCGGACCACCGCATCTGCGAGTGACCATTCCCCCCGGGGGGAGGCACTAGGGTGGGGGTTACTTATCAGTTAACCAGCGCCTTGCGCCACGCAGACGGCACTCGCCCGTACTCAATCGTCTGCGCGCCCAGGAAGTCGGCCAGTTCTTTGAGGGTTACGGCCAGCGCCCGGCCCGCCTCCCTATCAATGCGGGGCTCGGCGTGCACCGCCCTGACCACGAGACGCCCTTGCGCCCGATCCAATGCCAGGTCAACGCGCCCGGCGAACCGGTCGCCATGGAGAAACGGCAGCACGTAGTACCCGTGCTGTCGCTTGCCAGCAGGGACGTAGATCTCTATGCGGAACTCGAAGCCGAACAGATCCTTGGTCCGGGCTCGGTCGCAGATCAGGTTGTCGAAAGGGGAGAGGAGGGTGGAACGAGGTGCCCATGTGCCGTTGCCAAGCTCCCCGACCAGCGGCAAGTCCTCGGCGTGGATGTACCACGTCCCGCGAAGCGCCTGTTTGCCGTCGACCACACTGACCGGCAGGATCGCGCCGGCGCGCTCCAGCTCTTTGAGCACCCGTGGCAGGTCAGTGTACCGGCCGCGGATGAAGTGGTTGGCGATGTCGCGGGGCCGGGCCACGCCAAGCGCCCGCAGTGAGCGCTCAGCCGCTCGCCGAGTGATCTCGCGTGCGGTCAGGCGCTCGCGGGGAGTCCAGGAAGGCAAGCAGCGCTCGGCGAGGTCCCAGAGCTTTTCGTTGCCGCCGCGCCCTGCGACCATCACAATGCTCGTGGTCCAGAGGTAGTCCAGCATCCGACCGACGTTGCGATCGCGGTTCCAGCCCGTTGACTGATAGGTTTCCGCCGCGCGATCCTCAAATGTCCTGGACGCCACCGGGCCCTTCTGCCGCAGCTCCGACAGGACGTGTCGCCGCAGTGACCGATTCTGGTCGGCCCACTCCCCAAACAGCTTCGACCGGGGCGACTCGCGGCGGATCCACGTCCGCATCATTCCGGCATGGAGGGGGTAGTCCTCGGTCAGGACGACGGAGGCGGCATGGGCCCAGAACTCGAACAGGGCACGGTCCTTCCAGAGCAGGCGGTCCAGCTCGGCCCGGTCGAAGGTGCCCAGCCGGCTCCAAAGAACCAGCAGGTGGCTGCGGGCCACCACGTTGATCGGGTCCAGCTGCAGGCAGCCGATCTGCCGGACCAAATCCAGGATGCCGGTCGGGCGATGGTTCCCGGCGAGGCCCTGCCTGGTGATGGCGAGTTGGCGTGCGTGACTGACCGAGAGAGTGGGACCCATGGTCAAGGCATCAGGAAGGATACGAAGAAAAACATGAGGTTGGTGGCGAGGACGACGCCCGGAGAGCATGCGCCAACACGCCCGAGGCTAAGGCCCACGATGTAACGGCGAACCGGATTTCTATGCCGACACCTGGGTGCGTGGTACCGTCCGGACATCCGTAACCGGCCTCCGTACCTTCTAGAGAATGGGAGGTGCCATCCACGAATGAAACGTTTGATCTGGCCAGCACTGCTGGTCGCTGGCCTGACGCTGGCTGCCTGTGGCGGGACCACGGCTTCGCCCGGAGGAAGCTCGACCGCGTCGCCGGCCGCCGCGCCGGACATCATCACGGCCAGCATCACGGTGGGCGGGAAATCGGTGACGGTCTTAAAGAATCCGAAGGGGCTGACGCTCTACTACTTCACCCCGGACACGTCGGCCAAGGTAGCCTGCACGGGCGCCTGCGCCACGAACTGGCCGCCGCTGATTGCCACGTCCGACACGCCCTCGGCATCGCCCACCCTGCCCGGCAAGCTGACCGTCCTGAATGGGGCCAACGGGAAGCAGATTCTTTACAACGGGCATCCGCTGTACATGTTTGCCAGGGACAGCGCCCAGGCCGACGCGCTCGGTCAGGGTATCGGTGGCAAGTGGTTCGTGGCGACCCCCAACCTGGCTGCCGCCCCGAGCGCGGCCAAATACAACTATTAGATCTCTAACCCTCCCTCCGGGGAGCGGCGAATTATCGTCCCCTCCCCTCCGGGGAGGGGCAGGGGAGGGGGCAGCTCGGCTAGGTCGCTACCAACTGGTGCTGCTCAACTGGCTGATCACAGTCGGGGCAATCGGCGTCGTGCGCCGGTAGTGGAGCCGTTACAGCTTTGGGCTCCATGGGGTAGCCCGCCGCGCGCCAGGCTGCCAGGCCGC
>DASPZT010000288.1:0-6132 GCA_035636135.1 Candidatus Limnocylindria bacterium
CATCCAGAAGACATAGACGTGCCTCCCATCCACCGCCACCGCCGGCTCCCAGTCGTCCCCCTGGGCGAACCCGAGCTGGAGCGGCGGACGGAACGTCGTCGACTGGCTGGCCGCAGCCGGCAGGCTGACGCTGCTCACACCCAGGACGATCGCGGCGCACACAAGGGGTAACCGACCGAGCCAACTACGCATCGCGTCCCTCCTCCACGCCGGCCCGGGGTCGGCGTTGCCCGTACTCAGTATGGAGAAATGTATGCATCCGGTCGATCTCAGACTGGGGGACTTGCTGGGGTTTGCCAATCAGCCCCGCCAGGAGAGCGACCCGAGCCATGTGCTCCACCGTCACGGCGGCGCTGTAGGCCAGGTCGAGGCTCTCGCCGACGGCCAGAACGCCGTGGTTCGGCAGCAGGACCGCCCGGTCCGATCCGATCGTTCCGTCGCTGCGCACCGGGCCGCCCAGGAAACCGGCGGCCTCGACCAGTACCGGCGGGATGTCGCGCTGGACGACGGAGAATGCCGTGGCGTAAGGCGAATGCGTGTGGATCACCGCGTCGATCTCCGGCCGGCTTCGATAGATGGCGAGGTGCACGGCGGTATCGCTGGATGGCTTGAGGCTGCCGTCGCGGACCTGGCCGTCCGAGTCGACCAGCACCAGGTCGTTCGGCTCGAGCCGGTCATAGGCGACCCCCGACGGCGTAATCCAGTACTGGTTGGTGCCAGGCTCGCGGGCGCTCACGTTCCCCGAAGTCCCGACGACCAGTTCCTGCGCTTGCAAGCGTTGGGCCACGTCGACGATCCGCTGGCGCACGCTGGGGGCGGTCAGCGGTTTCACCCGACCACGCCCTCCCCCAGGGCGGGACGGATCACCCGCCGCTCGGTCACGATTGCCGTGATCAGCCCGGCGGGGGTGACGTCAAAGGCCGGGTTCAAAGCACGGGCGCCGGCGGGCGCGACTCGGTGGCCGTTGACCGACAGAATTTCGTCCTCTGGCCGCTCCTCGATCGGGATATCCAGGCCGGTGGCCGTGGCGGGATCCAGGGTTGACTCCGGCGCCGCTACGATGAATGGGATGGCTGCGTGCCGGGCGGCCAGCGCCAGGCTGAAGGTGCCGATCTTGTTGGCGACGTCGCCATTGGCCGCCACCCGGTCGGCCCCGACCACCACGGCGTCCACGCGGCCCCACTGGATGAGCGCAGGCGCGGCGCCGTCCACGACCACCCGATACGGAATACCCAGCCGTTCGAGCTCCCAGGTGGTCAAGCGAGCGCCCTGCAGCAGGGGACGCGTCTCAGTCACCAGGACGTCGGCCACGCCACCCCGCTCATGGGCGGCGCGGATGATGCCCAGCGCCGTGCCCCACTCCACGCAGGCCAGCGAGCCGGTATTGCAGTGGGTCAGCAGTCGGAGTGATCGACCGAGATCCGCCTCTCGCTCGCCGAGGAGGTCCGCACCCCGTTGAGCCAGCGCCCGATTGATGGCGACATCGGCTTCGAGCAGCTGCACGGCCCGCTGCACGACGGCCTCTGGGCCTGCCGTCAGAAGCTCCCGGGCCTGGTTGATCCCCCAGCGGAGGTTGGTCGCCGTCGGGCGGGTGGCAGCCAGGGTGCCTGCGGCAGCGTCGACTGCCGACCCGATGTCCTGGCCCGCTTCCTGGGCCCGCCGCACAGCCAGCGCGAGCCCCAGCGCTCCGGCCACGCCGAGGGCGGGCGCCCCTCGCACGCGAAGCCGCGTGATGGCTTCCGCCAGTTCCTCCACGCGATGGAGCCGGAGGGTCCCCTCCTCGTGTGGCAACCGAGTCTGGTCGATGATCAGGATGTCGCGACCGTCCCAATCGATGGTGCGGCTCACAACCCTAAGCCTAGCCCGAATCCACCGACTCGAACTTGCATCTTGGGCGCGGGACGAGCGAGCGGTGCGTCGTCTCCTCCGCGCGTTCAGTTACGCACCGACGGGTGCGCGCCTTCACGTGCTCGGCGCCTCCTTCCGCTCATCTCGCCCCGCATCCCAATCTGCGTCGTCCGATCGGTGGATCCGGGCTCAGACCGTCGCCGGGTCTTCAACCAGGGCCTCCCGGTCGACGATGAAGCGGAGTTCCCCATCCACCGGCTGGACCAGGCTGGCGGGAACCCGGGGATCCCGACGCCGAACCGCCTGCAGGGCGCTCCGTTTGGCGGCGCCCTGGACCAGGAAGAGGACCGCCCGGCTGGCGTTGATCACGGGCAGGGTCAGCGTCAGCCGGTCCGGCGGTGGCTTGCTGGCCCGCACCGCCCGCACCCAGGCGCGTTCCTCGAGCAGCGCCGGGTCGCCCGGGAAGAGGGAGGCGGTATGGCCGTCCTCGCCCAGGCCGAGCAGGATCAGGTCGAAGCGGGGCCGGCCGCTAGCATCGCGCGGCAGCGCGGCCAGTTCGCGGGCGTATGCCTCGGCCGCCAGCGCGCCGTCCGGTTGATCGACCGGAGCCGGGTGAATCTGCCTGGCCGGAATCGGCACATGGTCCAGCAGGGCCGCCCGCGCCATCGCGTAGTTACTGGCCGGGTCGTCCAGCGGGACCAGCCGCTCGTCTGACCAGTGAACCTCGACCGCGGACCAGGGCACATCGTTGCGAAAGCCGGGGCCGCCCAGCACCCGGTAGCAGGCGCGCGGCGTCTCGCCGCCCGCCAGCGCCAGGAAGCACCGGGCGCGGGCCGCTACCGACGCCTTGATGGTGTCGGCGATCCAGCGGGCGGCGGTTTCGGCCAGGGCTTCGGGCCCGGGGACGACGATCACCGGCTGCAGCGCTTCAGCCACGGGCCGCGGCCGCCAGCGCCTCTTCGTACACCGGGTCGTGCCCGGGCAGGGTCAGCTCAATGGCCAGCAGCTCGGCCGCGCCACGCTGCTCCAAGCGCACCGTGCGGCCGCCCACGTCCTCGTCGCCGATGCGCGTCTGGGTGGCCAGCCGGCCGCCAGGGAGCTTGGTGATCGAAAACCGGGAGCGCCCGTCAGGGCCGTCGCTGTAGAGCATCAGCCGGCCGACGCCCGGCGGGAGGGCCGGGTCGGCCCGCACCACCCGCCCGACCGTGATCCCCACCGACGCCATCCGGCTCTCCACCCAGCCGGCCAGGAGCAGCGCCTGGGTGCTGGGGCCGTCCGCCCCGTACCACACCGTCACCCCGTGCAGGCCGGCGAGGCGGGCCAGGGTGGCGGGCATGTCGAAGAACTGGGCGGCCAGTTGCCGCCACGGGAGCAGCCGCGCCCAGTTGAAGTCGCCAATCGCGCACCCCTGACGACGGCGCCGAGCCACCTGCAGCAGATGGGCCAGGTCGGCGGCCGCGAAGCCCTCATCGGTATCGACCACCAGCCGGTCGCCGAGTTCCGAGAGTTCGTTGAACAGCCGGCGATCGAAATCGGGACGGCCGGGCCACCACACCATGACCGGCAGGTCCGGAATCAAGAGCGGTTGAACCAGGCTGGCGAGGTGCTCCGCGATCGCGCCGTGAGCGTGCAGCAAGACCTGCTCGGTGACCACCCGATGCCCGCTGTCCAGGTGGGCTTCGGCGACGACGCCCGCCTCCAGCTTCATGGCCGCGCGTTCTTCCTGGGCGAGCAACACCAGTGTGCGGGACGGGTGGTGGATGGCCAGCTCGTCCAGCACCTGCGTGATCGAGCGGTAACGCGACTCCGACTCCACGACCGTGATCAGGTTGAGGACGCTGGCGCGCGCCTCGGCCGCGGCGTGCATCTCCGCCTCGCCGATCTCGCCGTCCGGCTTCAGCTTCCAGCGAACCTGGGCCAGTTCCTCCTCGATGGCGTGGATGTCGACGATCGGCTGGGTCTGGACCTCGCCGTGGTCGCCGCTCATGGCCGCCGCCAGCGGCGGCCGTCCCGCTCCATCAGGGCGTCGGCCACCTCTGGCCCCCAGGTGCCGGCGGCATAGTTCGGGAAGTCGGGCGGGGGCTCGGCCGCCCAGCCTCGCTCGATCTCGTCGGTCAATTGCCAGGCGCGCTCGACCTCGTCTTCGCGGGCGAACAGCGTGGGATCCCCCAGCATGCAGTCGAGGATCAGCCGCTCATAGGCGTCCGGCGACTCGACCAGGAACGACGAGCCGTAGAAGAAGTCCATGTTCACCGTGCGCAGCCGCATAGTCGGACCCGGGACCTTGGCCGCGATCTTCAACGACGCGCCCTCGTGCGGCTGGATCCGCATCACCAGCACGTTGGGGCTCAGCTCCTGCACCACCGTCTTGGCGAATGGCTGATGCGGCGCCTTCTTGAAGGTGATGGCGATCTCCGACGCGCGGGTGGGGAGGCGCTTGCCGGTACGGAGGTAGAAAGGCGTGTCCGCCCACCGCCAGTTGTCAATGAAGAGTCGGAGCGCGACGTAGGTCTCGGTGAGGCTGGTCTGGCTCACCTCCGCTTCCTGGCGGTAGCCCTTGACTTCCTGGCCGGCGACCCAACCCGGCCCATACTGGCCACGCACCACATCGTGGGCCACGTCCACCAGCCGGATGGACTTCAACACCTTGACCTTCTCGTCCCGGACGGTCTCGGCATCGAAGTTGGCCGGCGGCTCCATGCCGGTGATGCTGAGCAGTTGCAGCAGATGGTTCTGGGCGATGTCCCGGAGGGCGCCGGTCTGCTCGTAATAGGCGCCCCGCTGCTCGATCCCGATGTCTTCCGCGACCGTGATCTGCATGTGGTCGACGTAGCGCCGGTTCCAGATGGGCTCGAAAATGCCATTCGCGAACCGGAAAACCATGACGTTCTGGACGGTCTCTTTCCCCAGGTAATGGTCGATGCGGTAGACCTGCGGCTCCTTGAACACCTCGTGGACCGCGGTGTTGAGCGCCCGGGCGCTAGCCAGGTCATGGCCGAAGGGCTTCTCGATGACCACCCGGGTCCAGCCCGCCGTTTGGGAGAGCCCCGCCGTCCCCAGTGACCGAACGACGGTGGTGAAGACGCCGGGCAGCGTGGCCATGTAGAACACCCGGTTGCCGGCGGTCCCCCGCGTCCGGTCCACGTCCTGCAGGACCGAGCTGATCCGGGCGTAGCCGCTCGGGTCCTCGAAGGCCATGCTCACGTAGTGCAGCCCTTCGCTGAAGCTGCGCCAGACCTCCGAATCGATCGGCTGCGTCCGCGAATACTTCCCTACGGCATCGCGCATCTGGCTGCGGAACTCGTCGTCCGAGAGGGGCGAGTGGGCCGCGCCCACCACCGTGAAGCCCTGCGGGAGGTAGTGGTTGAGCGCCAGGTTGTAGAGCGCCGGCATCAGTTTGCGGTGCGTCAGATCGCCGGTGGCCCCGAAGATGACCATCGCGCACGGATCCGGGGTGCGGGCCAGCACCAGTCCGTCACGCAGCGGATTTCGCTCCAGGACGGGCGCTTGGGCCATGGCCGCCTCCTTACTCCGGCTTGATGGGGTGCCCGCCGAACTCGTTCCGCAGGGCGGCCAGCACCTTGGCGGTAAACGTGTCCTCTTGCCGCGAACGGAACCGGACGAACAGGCTGGACGCGATGGACGGCGCCGGGACTGCGTGGTCGATCGCCTCCTGCAGCGTCCAGCGACCCTCGCCCGAATCCTCCACCCAGCCCTTGATGGCGCGCAGCTGGGGGTCGCGCTCGAACGCCGCCTGCGCCAGCTCCAGCAACCAGGAGCGGATGACGCTGCCGTGGTTCCAGAGCTTGGCCAGCTGCGGCATCGCGAAGGGATACTGGGAAGCCTTCAGGATCTCGAACCCTTCGGCATAGGCCTGCATGATGCCGTACTCCATGGCATTGTGGACCATCTTGGCGTAGTGCCCGGCGCCGCTCGGCCCCACATATGCGTAGCCATCCTCGGGCGCCAGGGTCTTGAAGATTGGCTCCGCGAAGGTGAAGGTCGCTTTCGACCCCCCCGCCATCAGGCAGAAGCCGACCTTGAGCCCCCAGACGCCGCCGCTCACGCCCACATCCAGAAATTCGACCTGCTTGCTGCGCAGGTCCTCAGCGCGGCGGACAGAGTCTTTGTAGTTGGAGTTGCCGCCGTCGACAATGACGTCGCCCGGCGACACCGATCCCTGCAGCCGCTGGATGGTGTCGTCCACCGGGGCGCCGGCCGGGATCATCAACCAGAACAGCCGGGGCGGTTTCAGCTGGCGGCCCATGTCCTCCAGGCTGTCGC